>JBAXCT010000183.1:0-4956 GCA_037141375.1 Chthoniobacterales bacterium
GCTCGCGGCCGGATTGGTCGACCAGTTGCAAGCGGCCGGCATCCGCGCTTTCGGTCCGACCGCCGCCGCTGCACGTCTCGAATCATCGAAAAGTTTCGCCAAGGATTTCATGCGGCGGCACGGCATTCCTACGGCCAAGTCGGAGACGTTCCGTGACTTTGCCACCGCGTGTGCTTACGCCCGCGAACAAAGTTATCCTCTCGTGGTCAAAGCGGACGGTCTGGCTTTGGGCAAGGGCGTGACTATTGCGGATGACTTTTCCGCCGCTGAGAAGGCGCTGCGCGAAGCGCTGGTTGAAAATATATTCGGCGAGGCAGGGAGCATGGTGGTGATCGAGGAATTTCTCAATGGCCTCGAATGTTCGGTGCACGCTCTTGTCGATGGAAAATCGTGGCTGCTCTTTCCCGACGCCCGCGATCACAAGCGCGCCCTCGATGGCGACTGCGGACCGAACACCGGGGGGATGGGAACGCTCAGTCCTTCGGGTCGGGTCGACGATGCCTTGCGCGCGCGTATCGCAAAGGAAATCCTCGACCCCTTGCTCCGAGGCCTGCAATCCGACGGGCTGGATTTTCGCGGAATGATTTTTCCCGGCCTGATGCTTGCATCCGACGGTCCGAAAGTCCTCGAGTTCAATGCGCGCTTCGGTGATCCGGAGACGCAAGTTCTTTTGCCGCGTTTGCGCGGAGACCTGCTCGATTTGTTGGAGGCGACGGAACGGGGATCGCTCTCCTCCGTGAGCGCGGAATGGGATCCGCAGGCAGCCTGCTGCGTGGTGATGACCTCGGGCGGCTATCCGGGAAGTTATCAGACCGGATGCGGGATCAGCGGTCTGGAGGCAGCCGCGGCGGCGGGGGCGTTGGTCTTTCATGCGGGCACCGTGACTGACGGGACTAAAGTCATGACCGCGGGCGGGCGTGTTCTCGGCGTCACCGCCCTCGGGTCGAGTCCCGCCGATGCGGTTTCTTGCGCTTATTCTGCCGTCGAGAGGATTGGCTTTGAAAATGCCGAGTGGAGGACCGACATTGGCAAGCCCGACACGGCATGAGGCTTCATTTTATACTGCTTTTGTTCGCCCCGATGCTTCTGGGGGCACAACAACCGTCCCCGACACCATCGCCGTCGCCAACCATGGACACTGTCGATCGCTTGAAAGCGCTCGATGCCGAACAACTCAAGCAGGCCATCGCGACCGTCCGCGAAAAACACGTCGAGGGTGCAATCCTCAACGAGACAGAGATGACGAGGAATACTCTGCGCGGATTGCTCGATGGACTTTATCCGGGGCTCGATCTGACGGACGGAAAAGAAGTTGCGGCCGCCGATGCACCCTTCCGTACTGAAGTGCTCGACGGCAAAGTGGGCTATCTGCGTCTCGGGTCACCGGGAGCGGAGCACCTCGCGCTGTTGGATAAAGCGCTGAAGGATTTTTCCTCCAAGGATATCGGAGGTATTGTCATCGACTTGCGCGCCACGCCCGAATCAAGCGACTTTGCCTGGTCTGCACAGGTCTGCGAGCGCTTCGTGCCGAAGGACCAAGTTCTTTTCACCCTCTCCCGGGCCTCCGGCCAACCGGAGGAAAAATTCACTTCATCCGCCCCTTCACTGTTTTCTGGCATGATTGTTGTGTTGGTCGATTCCCAAACAGCCGGTGCCGGCGAAGTGATTGCCGCCGTCCTGCGGGCTCATGCCCACGCCATGTTGGTTGGCGGAACCACCAGCGGACGTGCTGTCGAGTTCGCTTCGCGTGACCTTGGCGGGGGTCATCATCTCCGCTTCGCGGCAGCCGAGGTGAGGGTGGATGGACTTCCGCCGCTTTATCCGGAGGGAATCGAACCGGATCTGGATGTTCCGCAGGATGAGCAGGAGAGAGAGACGATTTTGGCCGAGTCGCTGGAGAAGGGTGTGGCCGGTTTTGTTTTCGAGCGGGGGCGGGTGCAAATGAACGAGGCTGCTCTCGTTGCTGGTACGGACCCTGAGATCGATGTGGTGGACCAAAGCGATCCGTTGCTGGATCGCCCGTTGCAACGTGCAGTGGATCTCGTCACCGCGATCAAACTTTTCCGACGGCGGAATTGACCTAATGCCTGAGCAGGCCTCGAATCAAACCGGTCGCGGCTTCGACTGCACTGCCGGGGATGACCGCTGCCGCCTCGACGGCCCCGACCGCCGGTACCGCGGCCAAGGCGGCCACCAGGCGCGGTGTCAGATCTTCGGTCGGCATCTTAGGAGTACCGCCCATCCGAACCGGAGTCCACGCGTAGCCTTCGCTCTCGCTGCGAAACAAGATCGGTATAAACGGGATGAGCCATGGTCGGCCCTTGCTAACAACACCGAGCGACAATTCGGCCTCGAGTTGCTCGGAACCAAACTTTCCCGATCCCTTCACGGCCAGCCCTTTCGATGATTGTGCCACTAGGTTCGAGAAATTAACCGAGGCGTCTGCGTTTCGCACAAAGTCAAAACGGAAGTTGCTCCATGGAATAGTGCTCCAATCCTCTCCCGCAAAAGCGCTCGCCATTTTGACGAGCGAGGGAAGGCCCCGAGCTTCGGCGCCCTCGATGGTCATTGTGCCGCGAAGAATATCGCCATCGAAGTGCGCCGCGCCGCTGCAGCGCCCTGTGAAGTGGGCGCCGATATCCGGAGGGGTGATTTGTTGCACGTCGAGATCTTGCCAGCGGAATTGCCCCGACCACTGGCCGCTGTTCTCGTCAGCTGAGCCGGCCAGCATAGAGCCCTTCGTATCTCGCGCGCTCAAGTCGCTGATCGTCAATTTGCCCTCGCGGTGCTCACCCGCCAAACGGTCGAGCTCCAACACAGGAAGACCGAGCAAGGAGATTTCACCCCCACGAGCGGAAAACGACCAACTGTCATCGGCCCGCGTTGCGCGTAGGGTGACATTTTTTAAGATAGGCAATGCCTGTCCTTCCTGCTGGAAGGTGAGGTGTTCCACCGAGATCTCCAATCCCGGGTTTTTCTTACCGGAGCCGTGGCCCCGGTTTTTTTCTTTTCCACTTTGGTCCGGATTTCCGCGCGTGATGTCGGCGTTGTCGATTACGATCTGCAGAATTTTTCCGCTCGGGCGGATCAACTCCTGCCAGTTGAGGTTGGTTTTGATCCCGCGCAAATCGGCGCGCTCGATATCGGGTCTCGGTCCGTCCAACCGGCAACGGCCGACTTGCAGCACGCCATTACGGTAGATCACATCCTCCAAATGCACCTCCGCACCCAGATTTGCGGCCACATGGGAGGCCAGGCGGTTTTGCAGCCACCAGTTCAGAAGGCTCTCGCGCATGAGAAGGGTCGCGGCGCATCCCAGAACGACGAGGAGGGCCGCGGTGCCCAGAAAGCGTGACAAGCGCATACCGGGATCAAAGCACCCCCGGTCGCTGATGGCCAGAGCGTCTTGCTTGTTTTGCGCTGTGCAATCGGGTCGCAAAAAGGTCTATTTACAAGTCATGCAGGCCATGACTTTGCTCGCCGCGGCGGCACTTGCCGCCTTGGTTTCATTCCCCGGCTGTTCTCCTCGGCAGAAACCGCAACCTCCCGAATTCGTCGTTCCGGTTGCTCCGGCGCTGCAGAAGGATGTACCCATCGTCCGCGAGTGGGTGGGGCTTACTTACGGCATGGTAAACGCCGACATCCTCGCACAGGTCTCCGGCTATCTCATCTCACAGGACTATCAGGACGGCGCGCTCGTCAAAAAGGGCCAACGTCTTTTCCAGATCGATCCGCGGCCGTTCCAAGCAGCGCTGGACCAAGTGCAGGGACAGCTGGAAAAAGCGAAAGCCGCGCTGACCCGCGACGAGGCCAATGCGAAGCGCGCGGTCGATTTACTTTCAAAAAACGTCATCAGTCGCGAACAATATGACGATCAGATCCAAGGATTCGAGTCCAGCAAGGCCGCGGTGGCTTCCGCCCAAGCCGCGGTCGAGCAGGCGCGCCTGAATCTCGAGTTCACCAGCATCACCGCTCCCGTCGACGGTCTGGCCAGCATCGCCAAGGCTCAGATCGGCAACCTCATCGGACCATCCTCCGGCACGCTGGCCACGGTTACCTTGGTTGACCCCATCAAGGTGAAATTTTTTCTCAGCGAGACGGAATATCTCAAATACATCAAACCCTACTTCGGTGATCCGCAGGATTTGCTGAAACGCGAGCAGCGCGGGGGATTTGGGCTGCAGATCTTGCTCAGCGACCAGACAATTTACCCGCACCCCGGCCGGCTCCTCGCGATCAACAACCAAGTGAGCCAGAACACCGGTTCGCTGCAGGTCGAGGCGGCATTCCCCAACCCCGGCAGCCTGCTGCGCACCGGCCAGTTCGCCCGCGTGCGCGGCGTGACGAGTTGGATCAAGGATGCTCTGCTCGTGCCCCAGCGAGCGATCAACGACCTGCAGGGCAAAATGCAGATCGCGGTCATCGGACAAGATGGCAAAGTGGACCTGCGCATCGTGGAAACGGGGCCGACCTATGCCTCGATGCAGGTGATCACCAAAGGCCTGCAACCGGGTGAAAACGTGGTGGTGGAGGGCATGCAAAAACTTCGACAGGGAACTGTTGTCAAGACGACTCCTTGGCAGATGCCGCCGGGATTTGCCGAGCAACCCGACCTCCCAGCTCCCGTTGACCCGGCCGAAGAAAATTCCGAAACAACCCCGCCTGATGCCGCACCTCCGGGCGCCTCTTCACCGGATCAGCCCGCAGCGGCTCCCGGGAGTCCCGAATTTTTTCCCACACCCGCGTCCGCTGGCTAGAAGAGGGCCCCCGATCCGACCATGCCGCAGTTTTTCATCAACCGGCCGATCGTGGCCATGGTCATTGCGATCATCACGGTTATCGTCGGTCTCGTTTCGATGGCGGGCCTCCCCATCTCTCAATATCCCAACATTGTTCCGCCGCAGATCCAGGTGATGGCAACCTATGTCGGGGCCGACGCACTGACCGTCGAGCAAT
>JBAXCT010000184.1:0-4954 GCA_037141375.1 Chthoniobacterales bacterium
CCTCATGTCGGCAAGGTCCGTGCCGCGGGCCTCAATCAGGCGGAATTGCAGCGCAATGTCGAAACCGCCTACCGCACCGGTGAAATCTACACCAACCCCACAATCACCATAGCTGTTCCCACCGTGGCCCGCTTCGTCAACGTGAGCGGCGACGTGCGCACGCCCCGCCGCGTCGAATACACCACCGACCTTACCGTCCTCGGAGCGATTAGCGCAGCCGGCGGCTTCACCGATTATGCCGATCAACGCAAGGTGCGCCTCATCCGAGGCAAGGAAGCGCAGATGATTGATGTCAAAGCCGTGCGGGCCAATCCCTCGCTCGACATCGTGCTTTTACCCGGCGACCAGATCGAGGTGCCGCAGAGTTTTTGGTGAGTCTGCCTAGCCGGAGCCCTCTGATTGCTCGCGCCTTTGGTTGCGGTGACCGCTAAAAGAAGAGATAGAACGGCTTCATGGCCGCGTCTTTTTTCTCCCCGCCGCCGCGCTCCGTTGCCCGCCGTGCTTCCGGATCCGGGGAGGAGGCCGGCCGGCGCGAAAGTCGACTGGTCCGGCGTGGTGGTCGAGCGGGACAACCCGTCCGACCGTCGGTCGCGCGGCACGATGTATCTCTACGGAAAGCAGGGTTTTCTCGGTGCCTTTCGCGCCAATGAGAACGGGTTCATCGGGAACTCGCGCGGCATTCCCCCCGGCCGCTACACACTGCAACCCAAACGCCAGAGCGGCACGAACTGGCCTGCGCAGACCCCCGCCATCACCGGCCCCGGCATGCCGGTCGGCAAACCGGGACCGGGCTACAAAGCTGATGCCGTTCTCCTCCATCCGGCAGGCCGGCCTGGGCAACCGGATTCGCTCTCCTGCATCACCGTGAATGCCGAGGGATTCCGCCGCGTCATGCACCTGATGCACCGGGCGCCCGACTCGATTTTGCCTCTGATCGTGCGCTGATTGGTCCGCGGCGGTTGACACGACCGCTCTCTGCCACCATAGTCCGCCCTCCTTTTCAGTATCGTATGGAAAATATTCGCAACGTCGCCATCATCGCCCACGTCGATCATGGCAAGACCACTTTGGTGGACCAACTCCTGCGTCAAGCGGGCACCTTCCGCTCCAATCAGAAAGTCGAGGAGCGTGTGATGGACTCCATGGATCTGGAAAAGGAAAAGGGGATCACCATCCGCGCCAAGAACGCCTCGCTGCATTGGGACAAGTACAAGATCAATATCGTGGACACGCCGGGCCACGCGGATTTCGGCGGGGAGGTCGAACGCATCATGAGGATGGTCGACGGCGTGCTCCTGGTCGTCGATGCGCATGACGGCCCGCAGGCCCAGACCAAGTTCGTGTTGCGCAAGGCGATGGAGAACGGCCTCAAGCCGATTGTGGTGATCAACAAGATCGACCGCGATAACGCGCGGCCGCATAAGGTTCTGGACATGGTTTTCGAGCTGTTCCTCGAGCTCAACGCGACCGATGAGCAACTTGACTTCCCGCACATCTACGCCAGCGCCAAAGAGGGCTACGCCAAGCGCGAGCTGGTGGATCCGAGCGACACGATGGTGCCACTTTACGAGGCCATCGCCTGGCATATCCCGGCCCCGAAGAAAGCCGATGCCGACTACTTCCAGATGCTCGTGTCGAACCTCGACTACAGCGACTACCTCGGACGTATCGCCTACGGCCGCGTGATCAGCGGTTCCGTCAAGGTCGGCCAGAGCATTGTCTGCATCCATGCGGAGGGCCGCAAGGAGCGGGCCAATGTGACGGCCATCTTTGGTCATGAGGGTCTGGACAAAGTCCAGATCGATACGGCGTCCGATGGCGACATCATTGGCTTGGCTGGATTCGAGGATGTCTTCATCGGTGAAACCCTGGTCGACAGCGAGGAGCGCCCCGCCCTTCCGTTCATCCACATCGATCCGCCGACCATCAGCATGCGCATCTGCGTCAACGACTCGCCCCTCGCCGGCCGCGAGGGCAAGCTGCTGACCGCGCGCCAGATCAAGGATCGTCTCGTGCGTGAAACGCGCACCAATGTCTCGATCCAGGTCAATGAGACCGAGGCCGCCGGGCAGTTCGAGGTCAAGGCCCGCGGCGAAATGCAGATCGCCATTCTTGTCGAGCAGATGCGCCGCGAAGGTTTCGAGCTTCTCGTCTCCCGCCCGGAGGTCATTTTCCAGCGCGCGGACGACGGTTCGTTGCTCGAGCCGATGGAGACACTCTACGTCGATATCCCGCCGGAAAATCTCGGCGACATCCTCCAGTCGCTTGCCACGCGCAAAGCCGAGGTGACCAACATGGAGCACCATCCGCATAGCGTGTTGGTCGAAGCGGTGATCCCCACGCGCGGGCTCATCGGCTTCGAGACCGACCTGGTCAACGTGACCAAGGGACTCGGCATCGCCAGCCACCTTTTCAAGGAATACGGCCCGCACAAGGGTGACATCCCCAGCCGCGGCAAAGGCGTGCTTGTTTCCATGGAGGGCGGTACAAGCATGGCCTACGCCCTCGACACGATCCAGGAGCGCGGCCGCCTCTTCATCGGGCCGCAGGAGGAAATTTACGAGGGCATGATCATTGGCGAGAACGCCCGCCCCGACGACCTGCCGGTCAATCCCTGCAAGGCGAAAAAGCTGACCAACATGCGCTCGCAGGGCGACGGCAAGGGCATCTCGCTCCAACCGCCGCAGATCATGACGCTGGAACGTTCGCTCGAATACATCGCGCCCGACGAATATGTCGAGGTGACGCCCAAGACCCTGCGCCTCCGGAAAAAAATCCTCGATGCGAACATGCGCAAGCGGGCTTCGGCCAAGACGGTAGCCTGAGGACCCGGCATGTCGCCGCGGCGGACCGCGATGCCCGTACTGGAGCAAAAGCTGAAGGAGGTCTTCGGCTATGATACGTTCCGTCCGCACCAGAGGGAAATCGCGGACGCCTTCCTCGCCGGACGCGACGCCTTAGCCATTCTTCCGACCGGGGCAGGAAAAAGCCTTTGCTACCAGCTGCCCGCCTTGGTTCGTGATGGGCTGACTGTGGTCGTCTCGCCGCTCATCGCCCTGATGAAAGATCAGGTCGACCAGCTCACGGCCAGTGGTGTGGCGGCGACATTCCTGAACTCTTCGCTCGATTCGCCTGAGGCGCGCAAGCGTTTTGCCAAGCTGCACAACGGCGAATACAAGCTACTCTACCTCGCACCCGAGCGGCTGATGCTCCCCGAATTCCTGCCCAAGCTCAGCGCGTGGGGCATGACCGCGCTGGCCGTCGACGAAGCGCATTGCATCAGCGAGTGGGGTCACGATTTCCGCCCCGAATACCGCCGCCTGCGCGAGGTGCGGGAGGCGTTCCCCGGGCTGCCGCTGCTCGCCCTGACCGCCACGGCCACGCCGCGTGTGCGCGAGGACATCCGCACGCAGCTGGAACTGCGGGACCCCGAAATTTTCATCGCGAGCTTCAACCGTCCCAACCTCACTTACCGCGTGGTGCCGAAGGCGAAGGCCGCGGAACAGGTGGTGAAATTTGTGCGGGAACGAGCGGATGAAGCTGGCATCGTCTACTGCCAGTCGCGCCGCGCGGCTGAGGCGGTCGCCGCTGCCCTGCGCAAAGCAGGAGTGGCTGCCGCCCCCTACCATGCCGGTCTGGAGGGGGATGAGCGGGCTCGCAACCAGGAGGCGTTTTTGCGCGACGAGGTGCGTGTGATCTGTGCGACCATCGCCTTCGGCATGGGGATCAACAAACCCGACGTGCGCTTTGTCATCCATGCCGACCTGCCGAAAAACGTCGAGAGTTACTATCAGGAGACCGGCCGCGCCGGGCGTGACGGGCTGCCGTCCGACTGCCTGCTCTTCTATTCGCGCGGCGATGTGGTGAAATACCTGCGGTTTTTCGAGGAGATCACAGATCCCGATGCACGCCGCGAGGCGCGGGCACAGTTGGAAAAAATGACGCACTTCGCGGAGGACGAGCGCTGCCGGCGGGTCGCGCTGCTCGGATATTTCGGCGAGCAATGGACCGAGGAAAACTGTGGCGCTTGCGATCAATGCCTCGCGCCACGCGAAAAATGGGATGCCACGACCGACGTGCAAAAACTGCTCAGCTGCGTGCTGCGCATGCAACAGAAGAGCGGTTTCAGCACCGGCTTGCAGCATGCAGTCGAGGTGCTGGCCGGCGGCAAGTCGGAAAAAGTCCTCCGCTGGGGCCACGACACGCTGAGCACCTACGGCCTCGGCCGCAATGAGCCGCGCGCCTATTGGGTGGATCTCGGACGCCAGTTGCTGCGTCTGGGCCTGCTCGAGGCAACGGAGGACAAGTTCGCCACGGTTAGCGTCAGCGAACGCGGTCGCGAGGTCCTGCGGGATCGGACGGCGGTGCGTCTCACGCGTCCGATGATCGCGCCGGCCAAGGATGCGCTGGCTGCAGGTGGGAAAAAGCGCCGGGCCCGCGCAGGCGAGATCGAGTGCGACGAGGGGCTTTTTGGCGTGCTCCGCCGGTTGCGGGCCGAGTTGGCGCGGGGCCGCAACGTGCCGCCTTATGTCGTTTTCTCCGACACGACCCTGCGCCACATGGCGCGGGACTATCCGCGCGACGAGGTTTCCTTGCTGCAGGTGCCCGGCATCGGCGAGAGAAAGCTGTCCGACTACGGTGCGGTCTTCCTCGCCGCGATCGGCGGATGGCTGGCGACAAACCCACGTCGGCAGTTCGGCCAGCTGTAGCGCCCGACCGCGGCATTTTTGTCGACTCGACTCGGTTCGGCTGTTGTGGTTTCTCAACCGCGCATGACAAACGATGTAGGACAACTTCTCTTGGTCGGGGTGCCGGGCAAGGCGCTTGATTCCGAGACCGCCGCAATGCTGCGCCGCGTACAACCCGGCGGATTCATCCTCTTCGGGCGTAACATCGAATCCCCGGAGCAACTGCGCAAGCTGATCGATGATCTGCGAGGGCTCTCGAAAGTCGA
>JBAXCT010000185.1:0-4952 GCA_037141375.1 Chthoniobacterales bacterium
CGATGAGCAAGGGGCGGCGCGGGGCGTTGGCGCGTGCGGCGATTTTTTCTGCATCGACCATGCGGACTGTCCCGCCGAGAGCGCCGGCCAACTCGCGCAGCGGCGCAGGGTTTCGGTCGTAAAGTTCGAGGCGGATTAACTTGCCGCGCGGACGGGCGTGGATGACAAGTTCCTCCATTCCGAGAAGGGCGAGTTGTTCTCGCCAGACGTCCTCTTGCCGGGCGGAGATACGGCGCGTCCAGCGCCATATGCGTTTGGTGGCTTTGCTCGCAGGCACCCTGCCAAGCTGGACTTTACCGCGGTTCCGCTCAAGCCCGCACCATTCCATCCGCACAATTTTGCGCTGCGGCGGCCAAGGGGCCGAGGCTTCTGCTTTTCAGCGCGGCGCCAGGCGGATAAGTTGGATCCTCCATGCACGATTTTTCCTACCGCGACGGACTGCTTTACTGCGAGGACGTCTCCCTCAGTGAACTGTCTTCCCGCCACGGGACGCCGCTCTACGTTTATAGCGCGCACACCATCCGCGAAAACTTCCGCCGGCTGGACCGCGCGCTCGAGGGTCTCGATCACCGCATTTGCTTCGCCATGAAAGCGAACTCCAACCTCGCTGTGCTCGACCTGCTGGGCCGCGAGGGTGCCGGGTTCGATATCGTCTCCGGCGGGGAACTTTTCCGCGTGCTCAAGGCCGGCGGACGCGCCGATGCGTGTACTTTTGCCGGCGTGGGCAAGACGCGCCAGGAAATCGAATATGCCATCCGTGAGGGCGTTTACTCGTTCAATGTCGAGTCCGAGGCCGAGTTGTTTTTCATCAACGAAGTTGCTGGCGCGATGGGGCGGAAGGCTCCTGTCGCGTTGCGCGTCAATCCCGATGTCGATGCACAGACCCACAAATATATTTCCACCGGCAAGAGCCACAACAAATTCGGTATCGGCATTGACCGTATCCTCGGCGTCTATGAGGCGGCGGCGAAGTTGCCCCACCTCGTCATCCGCGGAATCCAGACACACATCGGCTCCCAGATCCTCGAAACCAAGCCATTTGTCGAAGCCCTGCAGAAGTTGCTTCCGGTGGTGAAGGAGTTGCAGTCGCGCTACGGCATCGAGTTCTTCAGCATCGGCGGCGGCGTTGGCATTGTTTACCACGGGGCTCTGGCCAGCAGTCAGGCCTCTTGGTGGCAGCAGGCGGAAAACAAAAGCATCAGCTTCGAAGACTACGCCGTGGCGGTGCGCCCACTGCTTGACGATCTCCGTCTGAAAATCCTGCTCGAGCCGGGCCGCAGCCTTGTCGGCAACGCCGGTGTCTTGCTGGCCGATGTCCTCTACATCAAGCAGACCCCAGCCAAGACCTTCGTCGTGACCGATGCCGGAATGAACGACCTCATCCGACCAGCCCTCTATGAGGGACATCACGAGATCGTCCCGCTCAAAGAACCGACGTCCGGGGCGAAGCGTGCTCCCGTGGATGTGGTCGGTCCGGTCTGCGAAAGCGGGGATTTTTTCGCGCAGGACCGCGAACTGTCCGACTTGGCGGCTGGCGACACCATCGCTCTACTCAGCGCGGGAGCCTATGGCTTCGTCATGGCGTCGAATTACAACACGCGGCGCCTGCCGGCCGAAATCCTGGTCGATGGCAGCCGGGCCGACGTTGTGCGGGAGCGTCAAGTGTGGGACGATCTTGTTCGCGGAGAAAAAATCCCCGTGCGCTAGCAGGTTAGCGCGCCGAAAGGGAGGTCCCCGGCACGTCGAGCGGCCGCACCACATACATCCCGGCGTGGCTGCTGTAATGGTTCAGATAGTCGCTCAAGCGCGCATCGAGCAGAACCTTGTGGTAGTTCTTCGAAGCGTGGAGAAACCGCAGTGTGCCCTTCGCGTCGCGCGAGGCCAGCCCGACATGCGAGGTGTAGGACTCCCTATCGTTCGTCACGACGCAGATGATATCGCCGTTCTGCAACTCCCGTTCAACCGCCGCCACTTTTGCTTTTGGAATATAGACGATGCCACGCCGGGAAAGTTCGCTCTCGACGCGGACCAGCTCCGGGACGAGCGATGGATCGGCGCGCAGCTGGCGATAAATATTCGGGTGGCCTCCCATGTCGTCCATGTCACGCCGCAGACGCACGCCGCCGAGTGAGGGTGTGATATTCTTGACCAGTCCACGGCTCTCGTTGTCATACATCCATTGCTCGAGATGGTGCAGGCGCGAATCGAAGCGACCGGTGCAGCGGCCCATGCGGTAGCGGTCCAACTCGATCAGTTGCAGCATCTCACCCGCGGAATACGGCGGCGGATGCAGGGTGACCAGACGGGCCATGGCCAGTGATGTCTCGAAGAGGGTCCAGCAGTCCATGCCGTTCATGTTGACCGACGGTGCTTCGATTCGGTCGTCCAACTCGAGAGTGAAGCTGGCGTAAGGTGTGCCCTGCAGAGCCAGGGCGAACTTGTTCACCCGCTCCCCGAGGGGGAGGCGGGCCCAGCCCGACGAGTAGCCCTTTTTCATCAGTTGGATGAATTTTTGCTGACCGACAAAAGTTTTTTCCAAGGGAAGCCCTGCGGCGGAAGCCCCGGCGATAGCAAGGGCGAGCAGACAAAGTGCGAAGAGGGTGCGCTTCATGATCACGGCCGGGAAGATAGCAGCTGCGGTGACACCTACAAGCGGATGCCCGCGCGGGCCAGCGCTGCCGCCATCACCGCGTAACCGGTCGCCGTCGCCGCGCAGGCGATAAGCACAGAAGCGTAGAATCCCAACTTCGGCAGCAGCCAAGGAAGTAGCACAAAAAACAGCAGGCTCGGCAGCACGAACCAAAAAACGCTGCGGGAAAAATCCGCAATCTTCAACGCATCATGCGTCTCGACCCACATCCACCCGATGGCCAGCAGGGAGACAAGGGGCAACGACGCGACCAGACCGCCGAAGTAACCAGTGCGCTTGGCGATCTCACTGATGACAACGATCAGCGCCGCGCTAACGCCCAGTTTGACTAGGTAATAAACCATGACCTTGATATTAAGTTCCTTGTCGCGCCATGTCGCTTAAAATTCTGCTGGCGGGATTTTTGCGTCGGAAAGTTAGTTCCGACGGCTTGGATTGGACTGATGTTTTTTAACAGGCCTCTGCAACTGAGGCAAACCCGACCATGGATTCCGGGGTCGAAAACTCAGCCAGCCATCCTTCGATTTCGGTGAGCGTCTTGCGGCCGCAGTTGCGCGCATTTCGCAATTTTTCGACCGCGTTGGCCTCGGCAGCCTGCTCGCGGGTTGTGACGCCCAGCCTGCCCAAGGCATTTGTCGCGCGGGTCGAGAGCTCTACGAGTTCCGGGCGGCCTCCGATGGAGGACATCTTGCGCCGGTTTCTTGCCAACAGCAGCGAGATAGCCTGCGGCGTCACGTGGTAGTGCTCGGCAATTTTACGGTAAGAAAAACCCAAACCGCGCATCGCGGCGATGTCGCGCACGCGTCCGGTCGAGAATGCGAGCGCGGCCTGCGGGGAGGTGGCGCGTGGCTTGGCTGTGGCTAGCTTCCCTTCGTTGAGAGTGCTGGGTTCTTGAATCATCTGCCGTTATAGTAATTGGGGCAGAACACCGTCGGCAAAAAGTCCCCATCGCACACGTGTGCAACTCTCCGGCGTCGGAGTGATCCGCTGCGTGGTTAGCTTGTCTCTTCGTGAGCAGCAACAACACATCCCCCGCTTGCCCGGCTTTCACCTTGATCGAACTCCTTGTGGTCATCGCGATCATCGCCATTCTGGCATCCGTGTCTTTTCCGGCCATTGCTTCCGCCATGACCTCGGCCAGCAAGGCGAAATCTGCAGGGAATCTCAAAAACTTCGGCGTGGCTATGCATAGCTTCGTTGCGGATAATAATGGGCGGCTTCCGGGTGCGAATGGCGGCAGCTCCGGGACGCTGAGTGGAATCTCGCCGATCGCCAAGTCGAGCTCGGCGAATAGCCTGCAGGTCCAGTTGATGACCTATCTGGAAAAAGAGCGTCCCTCGGGAAATAGCTGGGGCACCTTTTTCATGAAATCCTTGGCCTATCCGGCGTGGGAGAAATTCAACAAGGGTACAGCTGACAACGGCGTTCCCTCCTACATCGCCTGCCAATCATACAAACTTCCTGACGGGTCGAGCATCTCCCCGTTCGGTGGCCCCGAGGGTACGAACATGCCCTTCACGTTGCTTCAAATGCAGACAAGGCTGTCGCAGATGCCTTTGGGCCAGAGCAAGCCTTACGCGGTGATTGAAACCGACCAAGCGCTCTACCAACGAGTAACCTGGAACAACCCCGGCTGGAAAAGCAAACTGCCCTCCACCCCGTTGCATAGGGAGGTTCGCAATGTCCTTTATTTCGACGGCAGCGTCCAAGCCGTTTCAGCCACCAATTCCCCTTATTGCTGGTAGAAACCCCGTGCAGAGGATTTGCTTGGTGGCGGATCGTCCTGCCTAGGCCCAGACGGAACATGTGTTCTCACAATGTCATCTCCTGACAATTCCTCCCGACTGTCTCTCGCCACCAAGGTCGGATTCGGACTTGGCAACATCGCGGTGATGGTGGGCAAGCAGGCGCCCAAGCAACTCTCCGGCCCGATCTACAATCTGGAACTGGGCGTCAGTCCCGCTTCGGTCAGCACGATCCTCGCCCTCGGCCGCGTGTGGGATGCGTTCGCCGACCCGTTCATCGGGCAATGGTCGGATCGCTTCAAATCCAAGTATGGACGCCGCAAGCCGTTCATTTTTATCGGGGCGATTCTTACAGGACTGTTCTTCGCTCTGACCTGGTGGTTTCCGCGCGGGCTCTCGGCGTTCGAATACACCGCGTATTTCGCCGCGCTGTCGTTTCTTTTTTATCTCGCCTTGGCCGTGTTCACCGTCCCGTGGTATGCGATGGGCTACGAGCTGTCGTCCGACTATGACGAGCGCACGCGGGTGCAGGGATTCGCCAGCATGATCGGGCCCGC
>JBAXCT010000186.1:0-4940 GCA_037141375.1 Chthoniobacterales bacterium
ACCCATGTCCGCGTTGTAGACGGAGTTCGGATTGGTGCCGTTTGGATCCACCGAGTTCAGGAAGGCCGCATACTGCGAGTTTTGGAACTCAAACTTCATGATCCGAAACGAGTCGGCCACGGCACCGTAGGTCGTGGTGTCGTCGGCAGCATTCCCCGGATCGCCCACCGTCACCCAGTCGATGGTGATCAGCGGCTGCGCTTGGAGATTGGGAATGAGGGTGAACACGGTAAACAACAGCGCGACAGCAAGGAGTGCACTGCGCTTTCTCATACCCAAACACCTAATCGCCATCCTCTGATAGGAAATCGCTTTCCGGCCCTCCGGGGCGTAGGCCCGGGGTGTGAAGCTGGAAGCGGTCATTTCCATGGTCGGATGGTGCCACGTTGAGCGCTGGGAGTCAAGCGTCCGGTTTTCCTGGGTGCGGGGCGCGCCCCGCACCCAGGAAAACCGGACGTCGCCAGCCGGAGGGGGCGGAAATGCGAGAGAAGGCGGGCCTTCGGGGCGCACCTCGGCGCTGCCGGGGTTTTCAGTTCTGCGCGAACACCGGTTCGTGGTCGTAGTCGGGGAACGGGTCGTCGAGCCAGGGCTCGATGATCGGCTCGTCGGGCGCGGGCGGGTCGCGGGCCGACTCCACCCGCACCCCGGCTTCCCACAATCCGAGGTGACGCAGGATGCGCTCGATGACGTTGGCCTGGTCGATGAGCGCCACGATGCGCATCTCGTTCTGGCAGTGGGGGCACAGGAGCGGATCGGCTTCCCAGACCTTCTTGATCAGTTCGCGCCACTTCTTGGAGGGGATGCGGCGGGGCTTGGGCTCGGAGACCTCGATGACCTCGCCCCCGGCGTCAGCGAGCCCGGCTTCGGGCTCGGCCCGCTTGAAGCGCTGGCCCCTCATCTTGTTGGAGTACCAGCCGTAGTAGCGGACGAGCTGGAAGCTCTTGTCGGGGATGTGCTGGGTGGTGCGGGCGATGAAGTCGCAGGGGCTGAACACCTCGAAGTTGCGCCCGATCTTGGGGTTCATCCCCGAACGGTAGATGATCGAGTCCCCGGAACTGTTGGGCCGCATCTTTTCGAGGGAGAACGGGTTGCGGATGATGTACTGAGCCAGCCGCTCCATGTCCTCGCGGTGCCCGGGCGGCACGCGCTGGCTGCGGTGGATGTTGAAACCCGAATGCTTCCATGAGCGCAGCATGTTCGCCCGCTCGGGTGGCAGGAATCCCTCGTTGACCAGAAACGTGATGACCCGCGCCCGGAAGAGTTCCTCCATCGGGGCGAGGCTGGCCTCGGGCATCACATAGAAAAGCCCGCTGTCCACGAAGAGCCCGTCGGCGACCAAGGCGTGGAGGTGGGGGTGGAAGTCGAGGTATTCGCCGAAGGTATGGATGGCCATCACGACGCCGGTGATGCCATCGGGCAGCCCCAGCGTGGTGCGCTGGAACTCGGCCAGGCAGGCGTGGGCGATGCGGCAGAGTTCCTTGATGAGCCCGCGATGGAACCGGAAGTAGGGACGCAGCATCTTGGGGATCGTGAACGTCAAGTGCCGGTGCGGCACGGGCGCGAGGATGGTCTCGGCCAGCAGCGCGCCGAAGAGCTGCACCTTCTTCTGGTGGCAGGACGGGCAAAACCAGCGCCCCTTGCAGGAGAAGGCCAGCAAGTACTCGTGGGCGCAGTGGTCGCAGCGCACGCGGGCGAAACCCTTGGCGAAATCCCCGCAGCCCATGAACTTCTCGACCACATCAGGTATGATCGGGCGCAGGAAGCCGTATTCGCGCTCGTAGACCTCGGGGTAGATCTCCAGGAACGTGTCGAAATGCGCGTCCAGGCACTGCCACAGAGGCGAGGCCTTTGGGTTGCGCGCGCGGTAGACTTGCTCCGCCATGCCCCCCAGTGTAGGGAAGAGGGCGTGCCATCTAACGGCACAGGCCCGAAGAAATTTTGCGGAAAATGAAGCCCGCCTCCCGCCCACAGTACTACCGGATCAAGCGCATCGTAGACATGGTGCGCGAGGGCTCCGAAGGGGGCTATTTGCCCAACCGGGGCGACTTCCGGCGGGAGCTGGAGGTCAGCCCGCGCACGCTGGCGAGGGATCTCGACTTCCTGCGCGACGAGGAGCGTGCCCCCATCGAGTATGACGCCCAGGCCCACGGCTACCGGCTCACCGAGGAGACCTACCGGCTGCCGCCGGTGCGCATCAGCCGCAAGGAGGCCTTCGGCTTCGCGCTGGCGCGGCGGCTCCTGGCCGCCTTCGAGGGCACGCCCCTCCACCTTGAGATGCGCTCGGTGCTGGCCAAGATCGCCGAGTCGCTGGAGGGCGAGATTAGCGTGGAGCCCGAATGGCTGAGCGAACAGGTCAGCGTGCTGGCGGAGGATCGCGTCGAGGTCGATCCCGACCTCTGGGCGCAGGTGGTCGGTTTCCTGGAGCGCCGCGAAGTCTTCCAAGCCGACTACCAGACCTTCACCGGCAAGGTCTCGGGCTACGAACTGCACTCCCTCCATCTGCTGGCCTACCACGGCAACTGGTACCTCCTGGCGCACAACCCGGCCAAGGGCCGCGTGGAAACCTTCGCCCTGTCCCGCTTCCGGCGCATCGAGGGGTCGGGAAGAACCTTCGAGCGGCCCGTGGGCTTCGACCCCCGGACCCACGCCAAGGAGGCCTTCGGCATCACGGGCGGCGAGAAACCCATGAAGGTGCGGCTGCTCTTCGAGCCCAAGCTGGCGGTTTACATCTCCGAGCGCCAATGGCACCCGAGCCAGGTGCTCAAAAGGTGCCGTGACGGCCGGGTCGAGCTGCGCCTCGAGACCACCGGGCGCAAGGAACTCGTGCGCTGGGTGCTCTCCTGGATGCCCGACGTGCGCGTGCTTGCCCCGAGAAGCCTGCGTGAGAGAATCGCCCTGAAGCTCGAGGAAGGTCTGAGGCGAAACGGCGAGAACAAGGACATGCCGAACCAGACGCTCCACACGAACCGCGAGCAAGCTCGCGGTCGGTGAGCTTCACGTTAGGCAGAGGAACACACTCCCGCTTGACACCTATTCCGGTATACTTATTCTCCTTTTGTGGAGTTTATATTTGATCCCGTTAAAAGCGAGGCGAACCTCCGCAAGCACAATATTGATTTCAAAGAGGCGCAGGATCTATGGAAAGACCAATATGCTGCAGTTGTCGATGCCCGGAGCGACTCCGAACCCCGCTCTGCTTTGATTGCCTGTCTTCGCGGAAAGATATGGACCGCATTTTTTACGGAACGCTCCGCGAAGATTCGATTGATTTCCGTGCGGCGAGCCAGAATCGAGGAGGAAGAAATATATTATGAAAGCAGAAGAACTGGATAAGATTTTTGACGAAGGCAAGGAAGACATTCTTCCCTACCTCGACATGACGACGCTTCGTCGTCCTAACTTGGATCAAAAACGCGTGAATGTTGATTTGCCAATTTGGATGATCCAGAGGTTGGATCGACAAGCCAATCTCATCGGAGTCACACGTCAGTCGATCATCAAAGTGTGGTTGAGCGAGCGAATCAAAGAAGAATATGCCGAACAATAAAGGGTGCAGCAAAGCCGGAGCGTAGCGGAGGCTTTGACTGCGCCCCTGGTTGAACAAGCTCGTCGGAAGCGGGGGGATTATGCTTCTTATGTTTGGTAGTGGAGGTCGGACGCGACGGTGCGATGGGCTGATGAAGTGGATTTGGTCGCCGTGGTGTGGTCGCGCGTGGTTTCTTGCGAAGTTATAGCGGCGAGTTTGGTGGTGTGCGACGGCGTGCGGTGTGGTGGTTGGCGTGTTTTTGCGTGATGTGCGCACGAGGGTAACGCGGCCGTACCCGGGATGACGGAAAAGGCAGACGTGAGGCGTGTCGATGAAGGGATCATACGGCCAGAGGTGGTACGGCGGGCGGTGCGCGTCCGGTGTTCCAGAACGCGGGCAGCCGCATTTGCGCGATCATGGGGGGGCCGCAGCAGGGGCACGCGGGTCTGGGTGCCGGGGTAGCCGGAGTGGTCTCGAGCACGATTTTGTAACCGGTGTGCCCGGCGATGCGTTCGCGCGTTGCTTTGGCTGCGGGGTGGCAAAAGCCGCGGCGAGCGGTTGGCGCACTTTCCAATCAGCCGACCACGGGGCGGGGTCGCGGGATTGGTGCAGGAGTTTGAGTGCCGCCTCAGCCTGCTCCATCTGCCAACCGGCTTTGCCTTGGTCGGCCGACCGTGTCATCGGCGATCGTGGACGTTCGCAGCAGAACATCGCCGCTTGACGTGTGTTGCGTATGTGATACATTGCTGCCATGGCACAATCTGCAGTAGTTCACGCCCGAATCGATCAAGCGACCAAGACCGCGACCGAGAAGGTGCTTGAGGCCTTGGGGTTGACTCCCACCGAGGCGATCAGGCTTTTTTATCGCCAGATCGCCAACAGGAAGTCTTTCCCGCTGGAATTGCGTGTCCCGAACAAGCTCACCGCTTCGGTGCTGACCAAGAGCGACAAGAATCAGGACATCGAGCGGTTTAATTCAACCGCCGAGCTTTATGCCTCGTGGGACGAATGAGTCTCGCCCAAACAAAGCAGTTCAAAAAGGATGTCAAACTCATGCAGAAGCGGGGCAAAGACCTCGGAAAAATAAAAGCTGTCATCGATCTGCTTGTTGCCGAGGAACCGTTGCCTCCCAAGAATCGCGATCACCAACTTAGCGGGAATTGGATCGGTCGCCGCGACTGCCACATCGGGCCCGATTGGATTCTGATCTACAGACTTACGGAACAAGAGCTTCTTTTGGAAAGAACCGGCACGCATTCCGACCTCTTTTGAGGAAAAAATGCGAACAGGGCAATGGACCGAATCACCATGCCTGCGGCAAAAGCCGATGGTGATCGGTCATCGCGGACGTTCGGCCTAAAAAATCCCTTGAACCACACATCGGTATGTGTGAGAATTTGTGTCGAGCTAAAAC
>JBAXCT010000187.1:0-4926 GCA_037141375.1 Chthoniobacterales bacterium
TCGACATTGATGTGGTGAATTTTGTCCGGAGGATCCCATCATCTTGGCGCCTGCGAGGCAGTCGGACGAAATTTCTGCTCAAAGAGGCGGCTCGGGGAATCATTCCTGACCGCATCATCGATCGTCGCAAAAAAGGTTTCGGCGTTCCGGTCGGCGCGTGGTTCGCCTCGGGGGATCTACGGATTGATTCATCTGCCATGCCGTGTCCCGCGGTGGCGGCCCGTCTGCAGGAGGAGCATGCCTCAGGGCGGAGAAATCATCGGCTATTTCTCTGGAATGCCTGGGTCTACGAGCAATGGAACAAGGCGCGCCCGCAATGAAAATTCTCACGGTTTGCTATGAGTATCCGCCGATCGGCGGCGGCGGTGGCCGCGTGGCAGCGTCCGTGGCCGATGAACTGGCAAGGCGAGGCCATCAGGTCCGCATGCAAACCTCAGGCCTGGCCGGATTATCCCCCCGCGACATTTCGCCTCAAGGCGTGGAAATTCAACGGACCTTCTCCTTCCGCCGCTCCGCGGACGCGTGCACCGTTCCGCAGATGGCGGGCTACGTTCTCGCCAATTTGTGGCCCGTCTTGCGCGCGGCTCAAAAATGGAGACCTGACGTGATGCATGCCCACTTCGCCGTGCCGACGGGTCCGGTGGTATGGATGGTCCATAAATTGACGGGAGTGCCCTATGTTCTGACAGCTCACCTTGGCGATGTGCCGGGCGGTGCACCCGAGCAGACGGATCATCTTTTCCGCATCGTCAAACCTTTCACGAAGCCCATTTGGAACGATGCTTCGGCGGTCACGGCAGTCAGTTCGCATGTGGCCGAATTGGCCCGCAAGGCTTACGGCACGAATGCGCGCGTCATACCCAATGGGATAGCATCCGTGGCCCGGCATGCTCCCTCCCCGGATCCCGAGGGATTGCTGCGATTGCTTTTTGTCGGACGGATGAGCGTGCAAAAAAACCCGATCTTTCTCGCCGATATTCTCGCTCCGTTACGCGGGAGGAATTGGCGAGTGGTTTTTATCGGTGATGGTCCCCTCCGGCCTGAGCTTGAGCACCAATTGCAGCGTGCAGGGATTGCAGGCCAATGTGAATTGCCGGGGTGGTTGGACAACACGGATGTGCGCGCCACGATGGCTCGCTCCGATATCCTTCTCATGCCTTCGCTATCGGAGGGAATGCCGGTGGCCGCAGTGGAAGCCGCCTCTCTCGGACTAGCTATCGCGGGAAGCCAGATTCCGGGCCTCACCGATGTCCTGCATGATGGGATCAATGGCTGGACCTTGCCTCTGGCCGACCGTTCCCGCTGGACAAACCTCCTCGGTACGCTTCTCAACGATAGCACTGGCTTGCGTGAGCGTCAGGAAAACAGTCTGCAAGTGGCGCGGAGATTTGACCTTGCGGGCATCATCAGCAGCTACGAGGAGGCGCTACTCTCAGCCCTGCACAAATGATCAGTCGCCGAGGAAAATCCCGAGCGAGCGAGCGTGGCGCAGGATCTGCGTGTCTGGCAAGACAGCACGGCGTCGGTTGACCGCATCTGTCAGCGCGACATCCGTGACCGAACCGAAGCGGTAGCTCACCATGCGCCCGAACATTCCGTCGGTGCAGAGCTCCACCGAGCGCACTCCGAACTGCTGTCCCAGCACGCGGTCGAAGGCCGTGGGCGCTCCGCCGCGCTGAAGGTGACCGAGGGTGCAGACGCGCGTTTCGCGTCCGGTGCGCGTGGCGATGAGAGATTCAACGTAGCCTCCGATGCCGCCTAGTCGGCTGTCGCCGGAGGATGTCTGCTTCCGGATTTGCCGCCCGGATTTGGCACGTGCGCCCTCCGCAACCACCACAATGAGAGAACGCTGAACCCGGCGCTCTGCGTCCTTCACGAACCGGGCGAGCAAGTCGCCGTCAAAAGGAACTTCGGGCAGGAGAACGGCATCCGCGCCTCCCGCCACCCCTCCGTGCAAAGCGAGCCATCCGGTATGGCGACCCATCACTTCTAGCACCAGTACACGCCGGTGGCTTTCCGCAGTGGTGCGCAAATTATCGATCGCGTCGGCGACGCGGGAGACGGCCGTGTCGAAACCGAAAGTGACATCGGTGGATTCAAGATCATTGTCGATCGTCTTGGGTACGCCGACCACGCGCACCCCGGCCCGTGAAAGTTGCAATCCCGTACGCAACGAGCCATCGCCTCCCATAACAATCAGCGCGGCGGTACGCGTCTGATCGAGTGTCTGTCGTGTCGCCCGGATGAGCGAATCGGGCAGGACAAATTCACCTGCCGGGCCGTGTCGCAATTGGAAGCGTCCCTTGTTGGTCGAACCGATGATGGTGCCTCCCTCGGAGGCGATACCGCGTGTGTCGCTTGTTCCGAGAACGCGCGCGCTGGCGGAATTGAGCAACCCTTCGTAGCCTTCGGCGAAGCCGATGACCTCGACGTTCCGCTGTGCCGCCGCGCAGACGATGCCACGGATCACCGCATTGAGCCCGGCGCAGTCTCCGCCGGCGGTTAATATGCCCAGTCGTTGTGCAGGCATGGCTTCAGAGCGACGAGCGCTTGGAGAGCAGGCGTCCTTCGGATGTCCACCGATCGTGCATACCCCATCCGCGGCGCACCAGTTCCAAACCCTCACCGAATCGGTTTGTGGAGCCGAGCAAGATCACAATGATCCGGCGGGGAATCGCCACTTTTTGTCCCTCCACCTCGACAGTCTGTGGATCGCGGCTCGCAGCGAGAATGAGACAGTCTCCGGCGCGTGTCGTCCGCCCGGTTTTCACTCCGGCGATCCCTTCTTGGCCGAGGAGTTGGTTGGTGTTCTGCAGCATGAAAGCTCGGCGCATTCCGTCGGGCCCCGCGATGGTGATTTCTCGCGAGGGTTGGGAGACGTAAAAATTGAAGGCGGGATTAGAGTAGGCGTACTGGGTCAGCCGCGCCATGTCGCCAGCTGTCGAGTAGGGAGGAACTTCCAGATTGTCGATGCCGTGAGGATTAAGAAACAGAGTGTGCTTCATCTTGAGCTTGCGTGCCAGCGCGTTCGTGTAAGCAGTGAAATTATCAACCGGAGAAAGTCCCTGTGCGTTGGGCAACCGCTGACCGATATTGTAGGCGAGGGTGTAGGCTGCGTGGTTATCTGACTGCATCATCGCGGCGTAGAGAAGGTCGCGCAAGGATGTGCGGTCGCCCGGTTGCAAACCACAGGCGTTGATCCCGCCCACCGCCATGATTCCGGCCGGAACCTCGACCTCCAACGCCACGGACGACTTCGTGGTGTCAGCCCAGTCGAGCACCACCATGGCTGTGGCGACCTTCGTCAGGCTCGCAATCTGTCGTTTTTCATTCGGGTCTTTTTCCTCGAAAATATGTCCGGTGACGTCATCCACAATGATATAGCTCTGGCCCGCGCGGGCGGGCGCAAGCATCCCTGACAGCATAAGAATGACGAAAATGGCGGCAAATGGACGCATAGGTATGAGAGGGCATCCTAAGCATTGTGGGGAAAAAATCCAAGCCTTGCCCCCACGGCGGTTGCCCGGGAGTCCCTCCGCTGCTTTACTGGAGCGGACGTGAGCAAAACGCTATTTGACTCGATTGAGGATATCCTCAAAGACATCCGTGCTGGCCGCATGGTCATTGTGACCGATGATGCCGAGCGTGAGAATGAGGGCGATCTGGTTATGGCCGCGGCCAAGGTCACGCCGGAGGCGGTCAACTTCATGGCCAAGTACGGGCGGGGACTGATCTGTGTCCCACTGACGGGGGCGCGGGCCAAGCAACTCGGTCTGCAGCGTATGGTTGCGCACAATCGCGAGGTGCACCGCACGGATTTCACTGTTTCGGTGGATGCCGCGCGTGGTGTGACTACGGGTATCAGTGCGCGCGATCGCGCCCGTACGATCAAGACTCTGGCCTCGATCAAGTCCGCATCTTCCGATCTCACGCAGCCCGGCCACGTCTTTCCCCTGCAGGCCCGGGATGGAGGTGTGCTGCAGCGCGCTGGCCATACGGAGGCGGCTACCGACCTGGCGCGTCTGGCGGGCCTCGATCCGACCGGCGTGATTTGCGAGGTGCTCAAGGCAGATGGCTCCATGGCGCGCTTGCCCGACCTGCGCGCTTTCCGCCGCAAGCATCGGCTCAAGATCTGCAGCATCCGCGACCTCATTGCCTACCGCCGTCGTCGCGAAAAACTTGTCGAACGTGAGCAATGCGTGCGTCTGCCCACCGAGTTCGGGGATTTTGATCTCTACCTATATCGCTCCACGACCGACGGCGCCCACCATCTTGCCCTAGTGCGGGGTGAGATCGACGGGAAGCACCCCGTGCTCGTCCGCGTACACAGCGAATGCCTGACGGGTGACGTGTTCGCCTCCCGCCGCTGCGATTGCGGTTCCCAGCTTCACCAGGCTTTGCGGCAAATTTCCGAGCACGGTTCGGGCGTATTGGTCTACATGCGGCAGGAAGGGCGGGGGATCGGGTTGCCCGCCAAAATTCATGCCTACAAGTTGCAGGATGGGGGTCTGGATACGGTGCAGGCCAACGAGCGTCTTGGTTTTCCCATGGATCTGCGAGAATACGGGCTCGGTGCTCAGATACTCTCCGACCTCGGTGTGCGCAAAATCATGCTCCTCACCAACAACCCGAGGAAAATGGTCGGCCTCTCCGGCCATGGTTTGGAGATTGTCGGACGCGCACCGATCAAGATCAAAGCCCATGCTGACAACGCCCGCTACCTGCGCACCAAGAAACATAAGATGGGCCACCTTCTCTGATTGTGGACCACGAGTAACTTTTGCCAGAAACCACCATGTCAACACGCTTGCCCACCCGTCCGCCGAAATTCGAGTCCGGCAGCGGGCCATCATTTGCCATCGTGGCGAGCGAATACAACCCGGACTTCGTTCAGGGTCTGATCAACAGCGCCTGCAAGGAAATCTA
>JBAXCT010000188.1:0-4878 GCA_037141375.1 Chthoniobacterales bacterium
TTCGTCCTGCAAAAACCGGAATCCTTCGATATCTCGGGGATTTTTCAGGTCGATGAGCACGGCCACACGCTGGCCGGGCTTGGGGTCGAAGGTTGTCTTGAGCAATCGGCTCAAGCTGAAGGGCGGAAATGTTCGGTTGCTCATGCTAATGTGAATGGAGTTTTAACTGAGCTTCCATTACGAATGGAAAAGCTTTTCGGAGTCAACAATTGCTATCTCCCACATGAAAAAATCTGGCCAGAGCGAAAAAGTGGCGGTCATCGTGCCTCTTTTTCCGCGCACAACCACTGTGCGTCGGGCTCTGGCCTCGCTGCGCGGACAGACCCATCAACCGGATTTGGTGGTCCTGATCGACGACGGAAAAAGTCCGGACGCGGAAAAACTGCAGTCCGAGATTCCGGGCACTCTGGTGGAGATCCTGCAGATGGATGGAGGCAGCCTGCCGGAGGCCCTCAACAACGCGGTCGAATTTCTCAAAGATACCGAGATTGTTTCCATCCTCGGAAGCGACAGCATGTATGCTCCGAACCGCATCGCTCGGTGCATCGCAGCGCTCACGAATCCGGACAGGATACGCCGCTCGAACATGGTGGTGACAGCGGTCGAACTGATCGACTCGAGAGGTCAGATGCTCCCGGCCACGGATGCTCGCAGCGCGCACCTCGAGCGCCTGTGGGCGCCCATCCGTTCTGGAGCGACCATTCCTGACTGCCTAGGGGCGGGGAATTTCATCTTCACCGAGTCGAACATATTCGCTCGACGCGAGTACCTCCTCGCCCAACCCTTCATCAAAGATGCTCCCGCGATGTGCGAATACCATGCGGCGACCCTTGCGGGCATCCAAGGATGGCTTGAAGTGATCGACGAACCCCTGCTGATCCACCACATGCCCGTGGTCGAAAGAGAGCCCTCCACCCCGGTCTTGACAGGGATCATCCGTGCCCAAATCGAGCTGTTGCTGGCCCTTCGCGAAAAGCTGCATCTATCCTCGGAAGCACGTCGAAATTTGACCCAATTCTACCATGCCTCCTGGAACAATCTTTCCGGACTGCGGGCAGACATCTTCATGCAGCAACTCCTTCGCATGGCGTCCCTCGTGCCTGCCGAAGCAATGGAGGAGGCGCGTGATCAGGTTTCCATCGCGCGCGATCTCTCCCCCATACCTCTTTATTTGCGAGATTTGCTGCGGAGCGGTGATCCGCTGCAAGCCAGTTCCTATGCGGCAGCCTTGACGGCGACCCGGGCCGAACTAGCCGACGAGCGCCGGGAGAATGCACGGCTGGAAAAAATCGCCAAAGCCTCGCAGAACTCCGGTTGGGTGCGATTCGGTGCATGGCTGGGCGACCGCGGCGCGCGAAATATCATGGAAATGGAGGCGGCCGAGAATGAATCAGCCCTGCAGACGCCAAATGAAACAATTAAGAGCCGCAGCGAAGGTCACCCAAAGCCAGTAGGGAACAAACATGAGTCCAGCCACACGGCTGGTGCGGAAAAAGGACCGCAGGGTCAGCCCGATAGCAACCCAAAGAAGAACAATCTCGACGCAGGCGAGTCCGGGATTTTGCAAGCCGAAGAAGAGCGGGGTCCATAGACCATTGAGCGCAAGCTGAAGGAGATAAAGGCGTAGCGGACCTCGCTGTGCGCGCCAGCCGCCATGGCACCAGATCAACCACGCGGCGATGGCCATGAGCGTGTAGAGAATGGTCCACGCCGGTCCGAACACCCAGGCAGGTGGACTCCACCAGGGCTTGGACAACGCGGCATAGTATCCGGCGGGCTGGATGAAAATTCCGCTCAGGGCCGCGCCAAACGTCAGGACGATCCAACCGAGGAGAGCGAACCAGATTTTCATGGGTGCGTCTTGCCGCCGTCCGGTGCTGTCTTCCCCTCACCGGGTTTCGAGCCCGACAATTTTTCCACCACGTAAAAGGTGACGGGAATTATGAAGATAGCAAATAGCGTGGCGGCCAGCATACCGCCCACCACGGCCGTGCCCATGGTCTGCCGCGAAATGGCGCCGGAGCCGGTGGCGGTCCAGAGAGGCACGCAGCCGAAAATGAAGGCGAAGGCTGTCATCAAGATCGGCCGCAACCGCAAGCGCGCACCGGCCAGCGCCGCATCGAAGAGACTCTTGCCCGACTCATACTCCGCCTTGCAAAACTCGACGATGAGGATCGCGTTTTTTGCAGCAAGACCGATGAGCATGATCAATCCGATTTGCGCATAAATGTTGTTGTCCATCGAGCGTCCCCAGAGCGCAAAGAAAGCGCCGAAGATGGCAATCGGTGTGCCGAGCAGGACGCTGAACGGCAGCGACCAACTTTCGTATTGGGCGGCCAGAATGAGAAATACGAAAACCAGCGCCAAGGCAAAAATGACCGCGGGGGAAATACCCATGGCCGCCTGTTTCTCCTGGAACGACATGCCGAGATAATTGAAGCCCATCTCCTTTGGCATGGTTTGGGCAAAGACTTCCTCAAGCGCGATCATGGCTTGATTAGCGCTGAAACCCGGCGCGGCGGTGGCGTTGATCTGGGCCGAGCGATACATATTAAAGCGCATGGTGAACTCGGGCCCATAGCGCGGCTTGCTGTTGATCAGCGCGGAAAGCGGAACAGATTTCCCTTCGCTGTTGCGCACATAGAATTGGCCGGCTTTCTCGATCTTGTCTCGGAACTCGGGGGCCGCCTGAACATAGACCTGCCACTGCAGGCCGAAACGGTTGAAATAATTGACCATCGTACCGCCGAGAAATGTCTGCAGCGTGTTGTAGGCACTGTCGATCGCAACACCTTGGGTCATGGCCATCTCGCGGTCGACCTCGAGGAACATCTGCGGGACCGAGGGCAGCAAGGTTGTGTTGAGACGGCTGATCTCGGGGCGCTTCGATGCTGCCTCCATGAAGGTCTTGGTATTCTGCGCGAGAAATGCGACAGAGTCGCCGCTGCGATCCTGCAGGATAAAATTCACGCCGCCCGACGTACCCACGCCGGGGATAGCTGGAGGCGAAAAGGCGAAGGCCACGCCATCCGGCAACACCGACAACTGCGCGTTGATGCGGCGCATGATGTTCTTGTATTGCATCGGCAAACTCGTGCGTTCTTCCCATGGCTTGAGGGTGACGAAGAAAAATCCGTTGTAGCTGGTCTGGACCGTGCTGAGCAGGTTGAGGCCCACGACTGTGGTGACGCACTCCACGCCGGGAGTGTCCATGATGATTTTCTCGATCTTGGCGCAGGCGTCGCTCGTGCGCTCGATCGACGAGGCGTCCGGCAGTTGCACGCCCGCATAAAAATATCCTTGATCCTCCTCGGGTAGGAAGGAAGGCGGCAGGCGCTCGCCAAAAAATCCGCCGAGCACTGCCGTGATGAGAAGGAAGCCGAGGCTCAGCACAAGTTTGCGGATAGCCCCGCCGCAGATGCGCACATAATTGTCCGTGGTGCGGCCGAACATTCGATTGAACCACGCGTAAAATCCACCAAGCGGCCCGCGGGTTTCCCCCTTGGGACGCAGAATAAGGGCGGCCAGCGCGGGGCTGAGCGAGAGGGCATTGAAGGCGGAAATGCATACGGAGATGGCGATGGTCACCGCGAACTGCTGGTAAAGACTGCCGGTGATGCCGGGAATGAAGAGGGTCGGGATGAAGACCGATGAAAGCACGAGGGCGATAGCCACGACAGGACCCGACACCTCCTGCATGGCCTTGAGGGCGGCATCGCGCGGCGACAGGCCCTTCTCGATGTGGTGCTCGACCGCCTCGACGACAACGATGGCGTCGTCGACGACGAGGCCGATGGCCAGCACCAAGCCGAAGAGGGAGAGCGTGTTGATGGAAAATCCGAAGAGAGGAAAAAAAGCGAAGGTCCCGATGAGCGACACGGGCACGGCCAGCAGCGGAATCAGCGTGGCCCGCCAACCCTGCAGAAAAACGAAGACGACGATGATGACGAGGAGCAGGGCCTCGAACAGCGTCTTGACGATTTCCTCGATGCCCGCGGTGACAGCCTTGGTCGTGTCGAGCGACTCGGCGTAAGCAAGGCCGGGAGGAAAGCGCTCCGCGACGCGCTGCATCAGTTTCTTCGCGCCCTCGGCCGCATCGAGCGCGTTGGATCCGGGCATCTGGTAGCAGGCGATGATGGCCGAGGGTTTCCCGTTGAAGCGGCCCTGCATGTTGTAGTTCTGCGCGCCGAGATTGATCTCCGCTACGTCCTTGAGGCGCAGGATCGAGCCGTCGGCATTGGCCCGCACGATGATATTGCCGAAATCCTCGACGGTCTTGAGGTAACCCTGCGTGATCACTGACTTGGCAAACTCCTGCCCGGCCGGAATGGGCGGCGCACCCACTTTGCCCGCCGGATTGACGCGGTTCTGCGCGCGGATGGCCTGCACGATTTCGTCGGTCGTGACGTCGAGTTTAGCCAGTTGGTCGGGCCGCACCCAGATACGCATGGCATATTGACCCGAACCGAAAATCGAAACCTGTGAGATGCCCGGTACGCGGCCGAGTTCGTTGTTGATGTTGATGTAGGCGTAGTTGGCCAGGAAGGTCGCGTCGAACTCGCCGTTGGGCGAGTAGAGAGAGAAGAGCACGAGCGGAGCCGATGTGCTTTTCTGCACGGTGACACCGTAACTGCTGACCGCCGAAGGCAGTTGCGAGGCGGCCTGCCCCTGCCGCATCTGCGTGAGAATCTGGTCGGTCGTCGCATCGGTCTGCACGCCGAAGAAAACATTCAGCGTCATCTGCCCGTTGTTGGCATTGATGGAATACATGTATTCCATGTTGTCGACACCGTTGACCTGCTGCTCAATCGGCGTGGCGACGGATTGCTCGACGGTCAGTGCGTCGGCCCCGACATAGGTTGCCATCACCTGGATCTG
>JBAXCT010000189.1:0-4841 GCA_037141375.1 Chthoniobacterales bacterium
GCCTGAGGCTGATCAGCGGCAGCCAACAGGGTGGAGGAGCCAAAGTCTCCGGGGGTGAGGGTCGAGGAACTCGATGATGAGGACGATGCGGCAGATGCCAGCATCGAGGGTGCCGCCTCGTGCGTGATCATTTGAGCACGCAATCCTCCAACCCCGCTTAGCAGCAGAGCAGCAGTTAGAAATAAATGCCGAGTCGGGTTCATGGACGGGATGCGTTGATCCTCATGACGATGGGCATCGGCATGCCCTCGGGTGGTGGATCCGAGAACTGGAGTCCCGAAAGAATCTCCATCTCCAGAGCCCTGTCCACTTTGGGATCACCTGAGGAGCCCTCCAGGGTTGCCTTCGTCACGCGGCCAGTCGAATCCAACCAGATTCGCGCCTTCAGATCAAGGCGGGCCGAGCGTGTGACTTTATTGTTACGCATGGCGGCGGCCACGGCATTTTGGACGCGCCCGGCATACCAACCGAAGCGCGATGATCCGGCCCCGCCTTTGCCTCGTCCCCCAATCATACCGCCGCCCCCGCGACCGCTAAGTCCGAAGCCATCCGAACCGTCGCCTTGAATATTGGACCCCATCGGGGCGGGGTCATCCGGAGCCGCTTTCTGCTCTGGTGGTGATTCCGGAGCGGCTTCCTCAACGAATTTCGGTGCGTCGGGAGGTGGTGGCGCCTTGTCGGGCGGAGGCGGTGGCGGCGGCGGCAGCTTGGGAGGTGGTGGAAGCACCGGCATCACGTTGACAACCGACGTCTTTTTCTTCGGCTTTGCTGGTCCCCCGCCGAGCAAAGCATACAGCCCACCACCGAGAAGAAGCAGGCCGACGATCGACAGAACGATCAGCCAAGTGGCCCGACCGCTGCGTCCGGTTTCTGGAGAATCGCTCGATGGGGGATGATCCGCCATGGATTATTTGTCGGGGCCCACCGTGGCCAAGCCGACCTGCTTGATCCCCAGACGGCCGCAAACATCGAGCACATTCATGATGCCCTCATACTGGGTTTGCCGGTCGCCCCTGACTACGACCGGAAACTCCGGCACCTTGGCCTTGTGCTCCTTCAGGCGCGCCTCCAGTTCGGCGAGCGTGACGGGGACCGTATCCAAAGCAATCTTGCCCTGATTGTTGACCGTGATGGCGCGGCTCTTCGGTCCGCTGAGGTCGGCCGGCTTGCTGGATGACTTGGGCAGATCGACCTTCATCCCCTGCACGCCTGCCGTGGTCATGATAATGAAGATGAGCAGCAGCACGAGGTAGAGGTCCACCATCGGCGTGACGTTGATATCGTCGTAGCTCTTTTCGTCGCCGGCATCCATGGTCAAGTGAGGTTGGCTGCTGTGGCGCTCGGCTCGTCATTCGCTGGATTGTATCGTGGAGGAAGGCCTTCGCCGGGCGGAGGGTAAGCCTCCGCGATCTTCGTCACGAACTCATCGATAAAGACCTGCATCAAGCCGATGACATCTTTGATGCTCGTGCTGAGGAAGCTGTACATGAAGAGCGCGGGAATCGCTACGAGCAAGCCCACGGTGGTGGCGAGAAGGGCGCTGGCGATACCCGGGGCAATCGAGTTCACATCCACTTCGCCCGATCGGGCGATGACGGCAAAGGTGATCATCACGCCGACCACGGTGCCGAGCAGTCCCACATACGGGCCGCCAGCAATGCTGATTGTGAGATAAACCAAGCCCTTGTTGAGGCGGTGCCGCTCTCTCACCATGCCTGCATCCAGCGCGGCCCGGATCGCTTGGATCGAACGCACGGAGAGTCCCTGGTGGCGTTCCGGCGAGGTGATGCGGTGCCGGATTTCTTTGATGCCAAGATGGTAGAGGTGATAGATCGGCGAGTTGAGCATCGCGCGGATTTTTGCCGTCTCCCTCGTCTTCCCCTTGGCCTGCAGTGCCTCCATGCGAAGGTTCGTCAGCGAGTCCGGCTCATCGGCGTCGAGAACCGTCAGATCCGCCGAGACCTCCCCCCATTGCTTGAGAAACTCGTTGTCTCCCTTGATCAAAGAGCGCAGGCGGATGAACTTCGCGATTGCGACGGACCATCCGGCGATCATCATGATCGCGCAGATGACGATGGCGATCCATCCGTCGAACATCATGTTGCTCGCGATGTCTCCGAAGAGGCTGAGGTGAGCGAGCATCCCCTCGTGTCCGCCCCCGTCGCCTCCTTCCGTTTCTGCGGCTTTGATCAGGTTGCCGGCGAGTTCTGTCCCCGACTGGGTTATATAAAGCAGCCGGAGGGTGGCCGGGCTCAGGGCGGCAGCATGCATTTGAAACTCGTCAAATTCACCGACTAGCCGCTGCTCCGTGGTCTGCGAGGGATCCGGCCCGCCGAGAAACATCGGCCCGTCGCTGGCGGGCAGGGGAGCGGCCAAGGTTGTCGCCTCGCGCCCGTCGACATAGAGCGTCATTTTTCCGCCGGTCACCGCCAGCGCGACCTGCTTCCATGCACCGGCCCCGATGCTCTCGGCGGCAATCGCTCTCGGTACCCCGGCGACTTCGACAAAGGGCGCCCCGCCGGCGGCCAAGCCGATGGTGAGACTTCCTGCACCCGGCCGAGTGAAGATGATCGCTTCGTTGCTCGTGGTCACCGGTTTGACCCAACAAAGGAAGGTCAGGTCGCCTCCTGCAGTCCATGCATTCGCCGGAGACCCGGGGATCTTGATCGGATCGCGCCCAACGAGACGCAGGCCGTCGGCCACCACCGTTCCTTCCGACAGGTTGCCTGCGGTTTCCGCGTTGGCTTTGTTTGAGGTTGAGTCCTGCGGAGGCGTGCCCCGCTCGTTGAGATGGTAAACGATTTTTTCCGACCCCGCGTAAGTTTTCAGGGGATCGGCTGCGCCTTCCGCTCCCGGGCTGGCGTTTCCGTAGTAGAGCCAGACATCGGTGGGGGCATCACCTTTGATCGCGGGCACCCGCACCCAGGCGAACCCTTCAGCCATCAGCGTGTCGAGTTTCTCCAGATGAAAGGGGAGCAGTGTCTTGTCATCGCCCGCGACAAATCGGAGATCGCTTCCATCCGACTGGATGGCGTCGAACGGCAGATTGCCGGGATGGAGACGCACGAGCACGACCGCGTCCCCCGGAGCTCCGTTGAGTTGAGCTCCTTCCGCAGCAGGATCGATTGTCAGCTTCGTCCGGCCGGTCCATGATGCGTCCCACCAAGCACCAGCTTGGTTCGCCGCCAGCAGCCAAAGAGCAAGCATGGCCATCAGCCTGAGGCCGGTTGTTGGTGTCCGTCTGTTTTTCATAGCTCTCCCCATAATCTGAACATGAGTAATGGTTCACCCGCTTCCCGGCTTCCCTGGGTGATCTGCGGGAAGCCCAGCACGACGGAGCTGTTCAGCCAGTCCATCAGCTTCATGTTTGCGCCGATTCCGTAGCTCCAGAGGTTGAATTTCGCAGTCTGCTCGGGAAGCGGGTCGTTGATGTAGCTGGAGCCAGCGTCGAGAAAGGCGAAAAGGCGGAGCTCGTGTTTGTCATTCTTGGTCCAAGCCAGCAGCGAGGGAGTCTGCAGCTCAAGTGTGCCTGCTACGGCGCTGTCGCCGACGACCTGCGACTCCAGATAACCTCGCACCGTCGTCAGTCCACCCAAGGAAAACTGTTCGCTGTCGACCAGGGCATTGGCTGTAGCCTGCCCTTGGATCAACCCCTTGACGCGCCAGTCCCAAAAAATGTCCTGCTCGTAGCTGGCCAGACCGCGGAAGTAAAAATAGTTGCCGTTGGCCGAATACCGCCGGTTGTCGAACTCCTCTTCGGTGCTCCCCGTCCCGCGGAAGTTCCAGTTGAGGGAGCCGTCCATTTGGAAGCGGTAGTTCTTGCCCATCCAGAACCCGCTGTAGCTGACAATCCAAGGCCAATATTCCACCGGCGAGGAATCGATCAGCTGGTTGTTGTCGGAGAGCGACTGCTCGAAACTTTTGTAGTCGAGGCCGAAGGAAAGGCTGTGGAAAAGCCCCGGCTTGCTCGGCAGCTCGAAATTCAGGCGTCCGCCATAGATCTCCCCGTTGCCAGCCGAGGCGGTGCCGCCGAGGGTCGAGACATTGCTGTTCTGCCGGATGGCCTGCAGCATGAGGGAGACTTTGTCCCACCAAGGGAGCGGGGCGAGGTAGTAGCCGGAGTAGATGATGGCATCGTCCGGATTTTGCGGCGCGATCTGGAAGGAGAATCCCAGCGTATGGCCGAGCTGCCAGAGGTTGTCATAGCGGGCCGAGGTATCCAGGCGCAGCTGCGTGGTGTTCTCGCTGTATCGGTTGTTGAGTTCGACCGATGCGTGGAAGGGGAAGGAGTCTTGCACCACTAACTCGACATCGACGGTGCCCGGTGCCGACCCCGGCTTGAACTCCGGCGTGACGCGGAGATCGGAGCTCCTGTTCAGCACGATGACATCTTTCTCCACGTCCTTGAAGTTCGGGATGATGCCCTCATGCAACGAGGCGGCACGGCGCCGGATCCGTTCGATGTCATGGAAGCGCGAGCCTCGCACGGTCAGCCTTCCGACCGGCATTTCTTGCACGGCCAGAATGACGGTGCCCTTGCTCGGATTTTGGGGGGGGACCTCGACCATTACGGTCTGGTATCCGGCCCGGTGGTAGCGCTCCTCCAGTGCGGCCCGCGCCAACTCGACATCTTCCTCGGTGCGACCGGGTCCCATGTACGCATAGACGGCCAGATCGACTTCGTCGCGCGGCAGTTTTGTCGCTCCGACCACCCGGTATTCACGGATGTAAAACGAAGGCGGTGGCGCCTCGCTTTCCGCTGTTGGAGCGGGTTGTGTTTCGGTATTCGGTGCGGCCGAGGTCCGCAGTGTCAGGACCGCCAACAGCACCGCCGACAGCAC
>JBAXCT010000190.1:0-4811 GCA_037141375.1 Chthoniobacterales bacterium
GGACATTGCGGCCGCGCCGACGACTACCACTACCACATCGCGCCGCTGCATTTGCAGGAGATCGTCGGCCGTGACAAACCGATCGCCTATGCGCTGGATGGCTATCCGATCTACGGTCTGACTGAACCGGACGGATCGGCCCTAGTGGATCTTGATACAATCAGCGGCCATTCCACCGAGGCGCTCGGCTATCACTACCACGCGTCGGAAAAATATCCCTACGTCATCGGAGGATTCCACGGCGAGGTGACGGAGCGGGAGGGTCAGGTCGATCCGCAGCCGCGGGCACACCCGGTTCGTCCCGCCCTGCCACCGCTGCGCGGCGCGCGCATCACCGACTTCGTGACCCACGGCAACCGGAGTGAACTCACCTATGACGAAGGCGGCACCAGGCAAAAAATCGCTTACACGATAAATGGCGACAGCTCGGTGACCTTCGACTTTCCGGATGGCCGGAGAGAAACATTCCACCGTCGCGAAGGAACGGAGAGTCCGCCACCGCCGCGCCGTCCGCGCGGCGAGTGATGCCGATGGCACAATAAGTTGCAGTCCTGCCGTCCTCGGCGCCGTAAGCCAACAGGCCGCAGCGTTTGGGAAATTGCTTCAGTCACTTTCGTCTCCGGCCAAAAACTGGCGGAACATTTCATACACCACATCGCGGGTGTTTGCGTATTCGAGGCGGATTTCCCGCGCCGAGACCTGGCGGTGGAGGATGCGGATGCCGCCGACACGCAACCGGCTGAATCCCTCGAGTTCGCCCTGCAGCCCCTTGATGTCTCCCTGTCCTCTGGCCAGGGCGCGCAGCGCGGTGCGGACCCTCTTTTTAGTTTGCGGTGGGAGCGCGGTGAGCCAGTCGGCAACCTGATTAGAGGCCGAAATTTTCATCGGCTAGGTTTAGCGTGCGATATTTCGCCTTGCCGGAGCGTGCGGCATGGACCGCTTTCATCGCCGCAGGATCGGCCAGCACGTCCAAGGTTTCCATGAGGGCCTCGAAGTCCTCGACCGGCATGGCCACCACGACCGGGCGGTTACGGTTGGAGATGACAAAGCGCCTCCCCGAACGGCAAAGCTTGGTCAGCTTGGCCTGCGCCTCACGCATGTTGTAGGTAACTGGCATCGAAAATGTCTATACGACAGAAAGCGGCCCGGCGCAAGGTCGCTGGCTCGTTTGCCATGGGCGAAGCAAGCCCTTGGAGCTTTCAGACTCTTTTTTCCCGGTGGTATGGTTGGCTGGCCTCGGCCGACCGCACCCTTCGAACAGAAATGCAGCGGCCCGCTGGGACAGCGGGCCTTATCGCGCGAGAATCTCTGTTGAGTCCTGATCCTCTTGAGGGTTGGTATGACAACACATACGTGGCTCGCTACGAGATCACGCAAGAGCAGCGTGAGAGGCAGGTGTCCCCGCCGTCTGGATCAATCGAGCGGGTGCACCAACCTCAGGCCTTGGAATCGTGCGAAGCCCCGATCCAGCGTGATCCACTCGCAGCCCGTCTCCGCGGCCAGAGCCGCATGGTAGGCGTCGGGTACCAGATTTCCGAGGGCTTCCGCCTTGCGGCATAGGCCGACAAAAATCGCCCAATGTTTTTCGCCCGGCGCGATCACGCGCACATTGTCCAGATTTCGCAGGGATTCGATGAACTCGAGAGCGACCGGCAACGGGGTCGGCTGCTTGAAGACTTTCGGGTGAGTGATCACTCGGAGGCACCCGCTCAAGGCCAGCTCCGAAACCGCCACACCCTCCGGTTGGTCCAGTGCCGTTTCAAGCCACTCCCTCATCTCCCGATGGCGCTCGCTGTCCTCCCGATGGGCGTGAACCAGAATATTGACATCGAGAAGCTTCATCTCCCGAGTCTAAGACTCCATCACCTCAAGTAGGGCCGCAGAGGAATCCAACTCCACACCCTCGCGCAGACCGCTCCCCTTGAAAGTGACCAGCGACGGGCGTTTCTTGACGGAGGATTTGGGGCGTGGGGCGAGGGACGCCCGCAAAGCCTCCTCAATGACCTCGCCAAGCGTGGAACGCCGTTCCCTTGATGCCTCTTTTGCCAATTCCAACAGCGAGTCAGAGATGGAAATCGTCGTCCTCATGCATCAAAGCATATTAAGGAAACATCATGATGTCAAATTGCCCTGCTTGAGGCATACCGCACTGCTTGGCGGAACCATGGCTAGATTATCGCGGCAAATGCACACGGGCCAAAGTTGGCGAGGCAGACGCTTTTCTCAGACAGACTCCGGACGCCTGGAATCTCAACACCCTACGCTACGGCCCAAGTTAAACCGCTCGGACAGACACTTCTACTTTTGGCAAAAAGTCGAAATATCACTATCCCCGCCCGCTCGTCTTGCCAAATGGCTATTTTACTCTGTAGCAATCTCTATTCGAGCAATGCTTCGACTTTTTGCCAAAAGTAGAAGCATTTCTTCGGCGGCCGAAAAGCCGCTTAATGGTTTGGAGGTCGGGTCGGACAGAATGGGGTGTGCTTGTATTGTCCTTTCGCGCTAAGCTTCCGTACGGAGACGCGCTTTGTCAGTCGCCGGACGGTCCCAGCCAGCCGCCACCACGCATAGCGGCCACAATCTGATCAATCGATTCCGCCGTCGCCTGTTCGTCGGTGCGGACCGTGATGTTGTAGTCGAGGTCGTGCGCGTGACACAGCTCGTCGCTGCGGCGGGCGAGGCCGAGGGGCCGGCCCTCGAAGCCGCCATCGCCCCGGACGGCTTCCCGCCGCTCCAACTCCGCCACGGAGCAGAAAACACCGACGAAGAAAATGCGGGCCCCGGAATCGCGAAGAATCCCGAGAACTTCCTCCCTCCATTCCCCCTCTTGCAGGAAGTGGTCGATGATAAGATTCGTGCCCAGCCCGAGATGATGGCCCCAGCTCCGGTGCATCCCGGCCAGCAATTTGCGGCCGTGCGGATTGAAGACCAGCCGCAGCCTCGGACTTCCCCCGTGCGGGCCCGACGCATCGCTTTCATCGATGTATTCCCAGCCGGCGCGTCCATCGTGGGGCTGTCGGGAAACCAGATGTGAGAGATCGCCGCCTTGCAGCTGCACGAAGCTTATCGGATAGAGTTTGCTCGAAAGGAGAGCGCCGACGTCATCGAACGCGACGCGGGCGAACGCAGCGTCGGGATGGCCATCGGCCAGATCGGTGAGCCGGTCCTGCAAGGCGCGGCAGAGGGTCGACTTGCCGGACGAGCTCGGGCCGTTGACGAGGATCGCGACGGGCGCAGGGCGCCGTTCCTCGGCCGAAGTGTTTTTCACGTGGGCTGGGCGGCAAAAATGTTCGTCCGCCTCAAGCCGGGCTGCGGGTTGCCATGATCTTTGGCAGCAGGATGTCTTTGATCCAGTGCTCGAGATCGTTGCGAAGATGCGTGAGGAAGGTTACCGAGTAGATGAGGCGCAGCGAGGCGAGGAAGTATTTGTTCTCCTCAAAGAGCGCACGTTCCTCGACGCTCTTGTCCGCGAAGTAATGTTTCTCGAAGTGTTTCCAGAATTCAAGGCCCTGCTCGGTCGGGATCTTCGTCGCAAGCATGCTGAGCCCCAGCTCCGGCACGCCGTAGATCATGTAGATCAGCCCGAGATCGAACAGGTAGCTGCCGGTCGAGAAGTCGCCCATGTCGATGATGACCAGCTCGCCGTTCTGCACCATGATGTTGCTGGAGTGCAGGTCGAAGTGAATGCAGTTATCGGCATCGGGCAACGATTCCAACTTTTCCAAAAGAAATTCGCTCTGCTCCGGGGTCAGGAGGTAATCGATGTCCCGGATGTGGCTGCGGAAGCGGTCCTTCAGATCCGGCAAGACGCTTTTGTCGCCCTTGGCCGCGTGCAGCGTTTTGGCCGTGTCGGACAGCATTTTTGCGTAGCGGTCCATATTGCCGAGGTCTTTGCGGATTACCGCGCTGAAGAGTTCCGCATCGAGCAGTTCGAAGACGATGCCCGAGCGCGTGCCGCAGGAAACGATGTCGTAGGAGATGGCGGTGGGGATGCCCATGACGAACGCAGCTTTGGCATACTGCTTTTCCCGCTCAGCGATGTGCGGCTCCACGCCCTCGTTGTAGAGTTTGACCACTGTCTCGTGGTCGAGCCGATAGCACTCGCCGCACACACCGGCCGAAAGCAACTCGAGTCCCTCGAGCGAGATCTCACGCGTTTTTTTTCCGACGGTGATGATGTCGGACAGGCCAGTCAGCTCGAAGATCTCGCGCACGCCGGGCGAGACATTGGTCACCACGAGTTTTCCCTGCGCCTTGGCCATGCTCTGGTGCGCCTTGAGGATGGCGCGGATGCCGGCGCTGGAAATGTAGTGGCACTGCGCAAAGTCGAGGACGAGTTCGCGCACACCATCCAGTTCGAGTTTGCCATCCAGCGAAGGGGCTGTCGTGGCGTCGAGGCGTCCATCGAGTTTGACCGTGAGGGTGTCACCGGATTTTTCGGTCGTGATGTTCATGGAGCTTCCGTGGTTTTGGGGGCTTCGATCTCGTGGCACATGCCCAGCACGCCCAACACTTTGCCGTCCTCAGCGACCCAAGGTGTCTTCAGCGTCTCGACGTAGACTTTGTGGCCATCGGGGTAGACCAGCCACTCCTTGTTGCGGCGGGGTTTCCCGCTGGCGAGCATTTCCTTGTCGTAAGACTGGAAGGATTTGGCGACTTCCTCGGGAAAGAGGTCGAAGTCCGTCTTGCCGATGAGTTGGTCGAGGGGTTTGCCGACCAACGCGGTCCATGCGCTGTTACCGCCGCGGTAAACGCCGTCCATGTCCTTGTAGAAGATGATATTCGGAATGGAATTCATCGCGGTGGTGATG
>JBAXCT010000191.1:0-4805 GCA_037141375.1 Chthoniobacterales bacterium
CCCCCTCCCCCACGGCGACCGACAAAAAGCCATGACGATCGCGGACGCTTACGACGCGGCACGGCGCCCGGAAAGCAAGAGCGTTCGCGAGGATCCACCGGAGGAAAACGAACTGGCTTGGCAGGCCCGATGGTTTTCGGGTTGCTGCGGACGCCAGTTTACGACCACCGATGGCAGGAACGCCACCATCCTCGACTTCGGGGAATGGAACCATGAAGCCGGCCCCGACTTTGTCCGCGCCACCGTGCGACTCGGCGATGAGGTTCGGAGCGGCGCAATCGAAGTCGATCTCGAGGCTTCAGGCTGGGAGACCCACCAGCATGCGACCAACGCCGACTACGAGAATGTGGTTCTGCACGTCATCGTGCGCCGGCCGTCCCGCCGTCATTTCTCGCGCACTGCCAGCCACCGCGAAGTGCCGCAGGTTTGTCTGGCCGATCATCCGTCCGTTGCAGCGGAATGGGATGCCTCTGCTCCCGCGCGTCCCGGTCGCTGTGTGTCGCCGCTGCAAAGAATGCCGAGGGAATCGCTCCTTGCTTTGCTTTCGGAGGCCGCCCGCCGGCGCATGGAACGAAAATCCCTATCGCTCACCTCGATAATTGAAGCACGCGGGGTGGACGCGGCCCTTTTCGAATCTGTCGCGGTCGCGCTAGGTTACAAGAATAACAAGCTGCCTTTCCGCATCCTCGCCCAACGCGTCCCGCTGGAGACGCTCCGGAGCAAGAACGGCGAAGCGCTGCTCTTCGGCCTTTCGGGCTTTCTTGAGCAACCGCAACCGCGCATGACGGACGCGCGCCACGACATGACAAGGCTATGGGCGCTGTGGTGGAAGCGCCGCGCTGGTTGCGCCACCGCTCTGCTGCCCCGCTCGGCGTGGAGAATGGCGGGCATCCGGCCCGCCAACCACCCGCTCCGACGATTAGGCGCCATGGCCGCCGTCGCACGGCAATGGAAGCGCATCCGCCCCGCACTGGAGCAAGCCGATCTTCCGGCCCTACAAAAACTACTCGGCGACCTCGATCACCCGTTCTGGTCATTTCACACGACATGGAACAGCCCGCGCCGCGACTCCCCGCTCGCCCTGATCGGGCCGGATCGCATCCGGGAAATCTTCGCCAACGTCGCGCTGCCCTTCGCTCTGGCGGTGCGCAAAACGCCCGCGTGGGAAGAAACTCCCACCGGGACGATGAACAGCTCGCTGCGCATCGTCGGGGCGCGTTTGTTCGGAGGATCCATTCCGCGTGACCTTCCCCGCACCCTTGCCGTGCAGCAAGGACTTCTACAGATCTATGCAGACTTTTGCCTGAACAACCACGACGAGTGCGCACAGTGCGCTTTTCCCCGCTTGGTGGAGTCTTTGTCGCAGAAACACGAATCAACTAACCGTCGTGCGTAGGGCGAGGTCAGAGGCCGCTTGACCGAGGACGCGCGGCCAATAGTCTGTGGCTATGAGCAGCATCACTCCTCCAACCGAGCTGACCCAACGCCCCCCCCGCAGCGCCCGCATTCGTCTGGGCGGTTATGTGATTTTGCCGCGTATCATCGACAAGTGCCGCGCCCTGGTCGCCGGAACCATCGGCGAGTACAAATACGCCTGCCCTCTCGACATGCGCTTTTTCGATTTTGTCTTGATCGATCCGGCTGTCTTCAAGGAGCAAGTCGAGTCCGGCCTCGGCGATGGCGCGTTGATCGATTGGGTGACAACGAGCGCCGGGAGGAAGCACAGCGACTACGAGATCGAACTGTGGTCGCGCTTCCAAGAAACCCGCGTTCCCTCCGGGATGGAGGCTCGGGGATATTTGCAGCAGGCGCAGGAAGCCACAGCCCCTCGGCGCGAGGACATCGCGAGCTGGTTCGAATGGCTCGATGTGGACGACTACGCCTCGTTCGGCGGCAAAGTCTGAACAATGTCGCTCCGCCTCGGGCTCAACATCGACCACGCAGCCACCCTGCGCCAGGCGCGCTATGCGTGCGATGCCGACAGTCCATGGGCCGAACCGGATCCGGTGGCCTTGGCCTTGGTTGCCGAGCGGGCTGGGGCGGACGGCATCACGGCGCATCTGCGCGAAGACCGCCGGCACATGCAGGACCGCGACATCTTTCGCCTGAAAGAAGTTCTGACCACCAAATTGAACCTCGAGATGGGAAACGCCCCGGAGATCGTCGATCTCGCCCTCCGTGTGCGCCCAGACGATGCCTGTCTCGTTCCCGAAAACCGCAACGAAGTGACGACCGAAGGCGGATTGGATTGCCTCACGCACCGCGAGGCCCTCGCGCCGACCATCCGGGCGTTGCGTGACCAAGGAACCGTGGTCAGCCTTTTCATCGATCCCGATCCGGCGCAGATCCGCGCTGCGGCAGAACTCGGGGCCGCTTACGTTGAGTTGCATACGGGAGCTTTTGCCAACGCGACGGGAGCGGCCCGCGACGCAGAGTTGCGTCGCCTCGCCGAGGGCGCCGCGCTCGCCCGAGAAGCAGGCCTGCGAGTCAATGCCGGACACGGGCTGAACTATGACAATGTCCGCGAACTTTTCGCCGTTCCTCACCTCGTGGAGCTAAACATTGGACACTCCATCATCTCGAGGGCGCTGTCGACCGGCTTGTCGGCCGCCGTCAAAGAGATGAAACTGCTCTGCCGAGACTACAAGGGCTGAAGCTGCATGCCCAAAAGCCTGAGGTCGGATAGGTCAGGATTGGGATCCTGTGGCTCGTGTGTTGTGGCGACGCCATCACGTTGGCGGTTTAGGCTAAAAGCGTGAATGGGATGGCGTAAAGGAGGGGTATGCGTTTGGATGTAAGCACGTCCCTTTAAGAGAGTCGTCACCCCAAAAGTTGATTGCGGAGCAATGGGAATCTCATGCTGTTGAACCGCTTCCGCAGCAACAGGCATTCCCATCGCCGTTTCTAGATTTAAGCTTTCGGCTTTCAATGATATACGATAACCTTGAAACTATGTTTGTGGTTAGTGCCTCGAAAACAACGCGTTATTTTTAAACTAGGAGTGTCGCGTATCAGATAAAATTTTTGCCGTTCGTTTAAAATATATGCAGTAATCGTATGCGATTTAGCCCCAGCCAGAACCTTGCCATTGAGCCTTCAATTTTTTGGGTTGCATTCATGGAAGCCTCACTTAGACAGGCTTTTATGAATGATAGTCCTGTAGAATTGCCGGAGGATTTTTCCAACCCAATGGCAGTGCGTCATCCAGTCGGCCTGATCTGAAGGAATTGCGCCTCATGGTGCACTCCCGACGGAACGAACTGCATGGCTCTGGCTCTGAGAGGCGATTTGGCTTCAGCCTTCATGAGTAAGTTCAATAAAATCCTGTTAAGGATTGACGCTCCCTCGGCAGACGAATTAAATGGAAGAAATATGAAGGTCTTAAATTTAAGCGCGGCGATCATGGTTCTTCTTGCCGCATGCTCAGGTCAGGTGCACGCGGCCCAGTGCTATCCACTCGCCAAAGTCGTCAACGATGGTGCCGCCAATTCCGGGGAAGTTATTAAAGTTTCCACGTTCGCGTTATCCACCGGCTCACTTGGTCCGGTGAATTCTCCTGACACATTGGAAACTATCCCTGATATTTTTGCACCAGCCCCGTCTCCTACCCCAGTTCCTTCTTCTCCTCTCCCGCCCGCTCCAGTAAGCCCTTAGTCCGAATCTAAGAAAAAAAAGGGTTGTATCACCTTGCGCTTACGCGCCAACAAGCTCCGTAATTCGGACTGGCTCAGGACTAGCAAATTCCCGAAGCAAAACACTTGCGCTGACATCGTCCCGCGGCCAACCCATGAAGACACCGATGATATCGGCTGAACTCAGAGACAGCTTAAAAACCCAGCAGCACATTTAGAGCCTGAAAAGCCTTCGAGTCATTTTGTCCAAAGCGGCAAAAGATTGACCTGCCGCCGCGTCCCGCGTGCCATGCTAGGTGATGAATTCATGGATCCTCGCCGCCCGCCCGCGCACGCTCGGGGCGGCTGTCGTGCCGGTGCTGGCCGGGGCCGCATTGGCAGCCGGAACCGGAGCCTTCGATACGGTCGCCACGATCCTGATTGTTATCTGCGCCGTACTCATCCAGATCGCCACGAATTTTTTCAATGACGCCATCGACCATGCCAAAGGCGCGGATACGGCGGAACGACTCGGGCCGGTGCGCGTGACTTCGGCTGGCCTGCTCTCGGCGCGCGCGGTTCTCACCATGGGATTCATCATACTTGTCCTAGCGGTTTTATTTTCGCTGCCGCTCGTCCTCCGTGGAGGCTGGCCGATCCTCGCGCTGGGTGCTGTCAGCCTCCTTCTCACCTACGCCTACACCGGCGGCCCACTTCCCCTCGCTTATCTCGGACTCGGAGAACTGTTTGTTATAATGTTTTTCGGCCTCGCCTCGGTGGCGGGCACTTTTTATCTCAACACGCTCGAAATGTCTGCGTCAGCCCTGCTCGCCGGGTTGCAGATCGGGCTCCACTCCAGCGTGCTTCTCGCCGTGAACAACCTGCGCGACATCGACGGCGACCGTGACGTCGGGAAAATGACGCTCGCCGCGCGTTTCGGTATGAATTTCGCTCGGCGCGAGAATGCGGCGCTCGTGCTCGCGCCTTTTGTGCTCGGGGTTCTCTGGCTGCCACTCGGCTACCTGTGGGTGTTCCTCATTCCACTCGTAACCCTGCCATCCGCCTGGTGGCTCGCTCGGGCCTGCCTTGCGGCCTCCCCCGGGCGCGAGGTCAACCAACTCCTCGCCCAAGCCGCCGCCCTGCACGCCGCGTTCGGCCTTTGTCTTGCGCTCGGGTTCCTACTACCTTGAACAT
>JBAXCT010000192.1:0-4800 GCA_037141375.1 Chthoniobacterales bacterium
TTTTGTTGTAGGAGTTGGCGAAGGCGATGGTGCCATAGCCGCCGAGGGTGATCGAGCCCACGTTGAGGACCATGGGGGAACCGCTCGTGCCGGCGGCCAGGTTGTTGGTGAAGACAGCTCCGTTGCCGCCACCCGCGGTGCCAGAGAGACTCAAAGCCCCGCCTGACCCGGCCAAGGCGTTGGCCGTGAGGCTGGCTCCGGCGCCGATCGAGATGGCGCCATTGTTGGTGATGTTATTTTTGCTGACCGCTGCGGCAATCGCGAGCGTTGCTCCATTGGCCACGGTGAGACCGTTGGTGCCGAGGGCGCTGGCGTTGGAAGCCCTGAGCGCGCCACCGGAAATGGTCGTGACGCCGGTGTAGCTGCTCGCCGCGCTGAGGGTTGCGGTGGCAGATCCCGCCTTGGTCAGCGCGTAGGAGCCCGAAATGCCGCCGGAAAGCGTGACGTCACCCGTGTTGCTGATCGTGGTGTCGGCACCCAGCGTGACGGCGCCCGAGAGGGATGCCGCGCTCGCGCTGCTGTTGAGCAGGGAGGGAGCTGAGCCGTTGTTGAGAGCAACAGCTTCGGCACCGATCGTCTGGCCATTGAGATCCAAGGCGCCGTTGGTTCCGGCCACGGTCGTTCCGGCGTTGGTCACGCCCAAGGCAGCCGCGTTGGAGAGTATGAGCGTCGCGTTGCTGACCACCACCGCATTGCTGAAGGTGTTGGCCCCGGAGAGGACTGTCGTGCCGTTGAGGAAGAGCAGGGTGCCGTTTGTGTTCGTCGAACCGATGACGCCGCTCAGCGTGAGCGTCTTGCCGGTCACCGATTGGAAGATGTTGGTCGCTGCCGCAGATGCGGCGTTAAGGATGTCGAAATTGTTGGTCAGCGCGACCGTCGTTGCCGAGTTCGTGGCCCATACGTTCGTATCGAAAAGGCCGAAGGTCGTCGTGCCGCCATTGGTCGTGCCGATTTTGATGTTATAGGCCTGCATGCCCAGGCTGTTTTGGCCAGCGACAAAAACGGAGCCGCTGTTGGTGATGACCAGACCGCTGTTCCAACCGGTCGACGCGGCGATGTTGGCGGCGTTGGTGGTGGCAATGTTAAGCCTGCCGCTTGTGACAATCAGAGCGCCTGCGTTTGTCGACGTTCCGCCGACGTTTGTTTGGGCGACTACGCCAATACTTCCTAGGATTGTGCCGGTGCCGGTCCCCGCCCACGTGAGGGTGGTGGTGTTACCTGAACCGCCAATGGTCGTCTGACTCATCGAGTTTACAACCAAGTTCGACAGCGCGAAACTGTTCAGGTTGTTGCTGAGAGTTCTTGCGGTGGAGGAGTGGTTGGCCAAGGCCCCGAGAAAAACTGACATGTTACCGCCGAAGAGGGTGTTGCCCGTAAGCTGGTTGTTGGAGTTGGCGTTGTTGTAAATGTAGACAGTGCCGGTGCCCGAGGCGTTACTCGCGACAACTCCGGAGGTGTCCAGTCGGAAACCGCCTAGGTTAGTCACCACCACATTGTCGTAGCCCAGAAACTGAAAGCCGAGACCACCAATGTTGGAGTTTCCGTAGGTGAAAGTCGCCGTACCCACCTGGTAGCTGGCCGTGTTGGTGTAAACGTACAAGTAGATCGAGTTGCTCATGTTGAACACGTTGGTTCCTCCAAAGGCGGGCGACACCGAGTAGTTGGTGGAGACCGCGGCATTCGTGCTGGTCCCGCCGGTCCAAGTAAGCGTGTTGGAGAGCGCCGCCGAGGCATGCTGCGTGGTGCCGGCGAGCATTATGACACCGAGCAGCAAGGCAAACGCGAGGCGCGCGTGGAGCTTTTGACGGGGGGTACGTGTGTGGTTTTCATGGGGTTGGTTGGTGCAGGGGATGGGGTGGAGAAAGAGGAAGGACTAGGGCAAGGTGTGACACGGTTGGCGTGAAGTTGGTCAAGCGCCGAGACGAATGAACGCCAGCGCCTAGTCTGAGGGGTTAGGTAAAGCATGGGGTATACTCCCCATAGACTATAAGTATCATCCTGCTAAACTCAAGCACTCTGTTACGCCGAAACAGCCATAAGCACTGATGCAATGGCCATAAGCGCGGCCAACATGGTCACCTCAGAAAGAGCCCTGACAGTTTACTCTTGGGGGTTGCAAGGTCGAAAGCCGATGATCCTTCGACGCAGGCAGAGTCGCCCCAAGCGTGAGGTAATATTATTTTGTAAAGTGCTTATGAGAAAGTTTTTACAGTCGAAACATTAACTTTGAACGACGGTTTCAGGTTCACCCCAACCTTTGCGGAGCTTCCCCGGCGAGAATAAGGGTATCTTACTCTGCGGCGGCAGCGCTTTTTGGGTCGCCGCTGAGATGGCCGATGCGAGGTTCGATCGAGGCGGTTTTGGCTCGGGGTTGACCGGGCAAAATGTCGGATTGGCTTCCGAAGCTGGATGAATAGGCACATTTGTGCGAGAAGAGGCCAGTCCTGTGGACCGATCTTCGGGCCAAAGCAAGAGACAACCCGGCAACATATCATAACTATCATGGCTCAACTTTTTCTCGTCGGCCTCGGCGGATTTGCCGGTTCGGTCGCCCGCTATCTGCTGGGAGGATGGATCCTGCAGCACACGCTGGGAGCACGGTTTCCTTGGAGCACGTTCGCGGTCAATGTGCTCGGTTGTCTGGCTATAGGTGTGCTTTCTGGTGTGGCCGAACGGTTCGAGATGATCGGCCCGACGGCCCGGCTGTTTCTCTTCACGGGGGTGCTGGGGGGATTCACCACTTTTTCGGCCTTCGGCTTGGAGACGGTGTATCTTTTGCGGAGGAACGAACTCTGGGTCGCGGCGGCTTATGCGGCGGGCAGCGTGCTGGTGGGGCTGTTGTTTTTGTGGATGGGGTTGCGTGCGGTGCAACTCATGGCGCGGTGAGATATCTTCCGCGATGACGCTGAGGTGTTTGGTATGGTTCGCGGTGCAGCCCGACCTGCAATACATCGTCCAGCCGGGCGGAAGCTCGACGCTCGGCAATGCCCTGGTCGCCGGCCTCAGCGTGTCCCTCGCGTTCTGAGCAGGGATTGCCGTTGCCGTCTGCCGGGGAGAGAAGCACAATCCGCGTCAAGCAAGGCACCACCCGATGAAAGAGAACACCATCAGCAAGTCGGCCCGCAAACTCTCAAGGTCTTTCCGCGTGACGAACGGGAAAAAATTTCGCCTCAAGGATTTCGATCCGGGCGACACGCTTGATTTCAACGACGAGGACAAGCCCAAGGCGAAGAAAGCGCTGGCGGTGGGAGTGCAGGCTCTGGCGGAGCTGCAGGACAAACTCTACGCGCAGGACCAGTGGGCTGTGCTCCTCATTTTCCAGGCGATGGACGCGGCGGGCAAAGACGGTGCGATCAAGCACGTCATGTCGGGGATCAATCCCCAAGGCTGCGAGGTGCATTCGTTCAAGGCGCCGACCAGCGAGGAACTCGACCACGACTACCTGTGGCGCTGCAGCAAGCGCGTGCCGGAGCGCGGGCGCATCGGCATCTTCAACCGCAGCTACTACGAGGAGACTCTCGTGGTGCGCGTGCACCGGGAAATCCTCGGCAAACAAAAGCTGCCGCAGAAAGTCCTGACCAAAAACATCTGGGATGAGCGGCATCAGGACATCCGATCTTTCGAGCGCTACCTCAACCGCAACGGCGTGCTGGTGCGTAAATTTTTCCTCCACGTCTCGAAGGACGAGCAGAAAAAGCGTTTTCTCGAGCGCATCGACCAGCGGGAAAAAAACTGGAAGTTCTCCACCGCCGACTCGCACGAGAGGAAGTTCTGGGACGACTACCAGCGGGCCTACGAAGAGATGATCCGCGCCACGGCCACGGAAGAATCGCCCTGGTATGTCGTCCCGGCCGATCACAAGTGGTTCACCCGCGCGGTGGTGGCCGCGGCGGTCATCGACGCGCTGCACTCGCTGGACCTTGCCTACCCGAGGATCGGGAAGGCGCAGTTGGCGCAATTGGCCGCGGCCAAAAAAGAGCTCCTCGCCGAAAAGTAAGCAAAGGCTCCTTGTCAGCATGAGGCTGCTGGGCCATACATCGCTGCTCATCCCATGCCCAAGTGCGAAAAGTGCGGCTACTTGCGAGCCACCAAAAACTACTGCACCAGCTGCAGCAGCACGCGACCCTATCCGCGCCGCCTGCTAATGCTGCGCGGCTTGTTCGCCGCGACCTTGGTCGTGATCGTGCTCTTCAGCACGATATTCGCCCGCCAGGTGGCGGCCGAACGCAACGCCCGCGAGAAGGCGGAAGCCGGGGCGCTCCGGACCAAGCAGGAAACCAAGCAGCGCAAGGCGAAGGACTTTTGAGGGTGTGAAGCGGGGTCCCTGCAGCGGCCACCACTCACGGTGACGCTTGCTGCTTGAGGTAGGTGTCGACCGCCTGCTCCCAGCCATTTGGCGGGATCACACCCGGTTCTAATTCGAGATACATTTCGAGGATTTCTCTGGCTTCACCAGCCATGGGATGAGCGGCGTTGCGCAAGGTCTTGGCCAGCAACGGCAATTTAATCTCGTCGGGGCGATTGAGCACGTCGTTGAAAATGATTTCAGTCACCGACCGCGGATTCTGCGCGTCCAAGTAGATTTCCCCGAGCAAGCCGAACTGCTCGTCTTCGCAGAGGTTCACCGCATGGGCGACAAATTCCTCCCGGGCGTCGGGTGGAAGTCCGGGCAGAGATGACAGCAAGCCGCGAACCGTGGTCGCGTTGTCGGCTTCCGTGGTCAAGAGTTGGTCGAGGCGGTCCTCCCATGTCGCTCCCGGGGGCAGTGCGGGGGCGGATGCCACCTCGGGAGAGCCGGAG
>JBAXCT010000193.1:0-4760 GCA_037141375.1 Chthoniobacterales bacterium
ACCCCGCCGCTGACCGGCGAGTAAAACTGGGTGAGGTCGCAGACTTTCATGGTGCGGCCCTGGCGCCGCTCGTCATCTACTCTCGGTGAGCGAGATAGCGCTCGGCCTCGATCGCGGCGGCACAGCCCTGCCCCGCCGCGGTGATAGCCTGCCGGTAAACATGGTCTGCCACGTCGCCTGCGGCAAAAACGCCGGGTGCATTTGTTTTTGTGCCTCCGTGCTGGATGAGGTAGCCGTTTTCGTCCATGTCCAGCTTGCCGCGGAATGGCGCAGTGTTGGGCACGTGCCCGATCGCGACAAAGACGCATTTCACGGCGAGTTCCTCTCTCGCCCCCGTCTTGGTGTCCTCCAAGACGATGCCGCGCAGATGGCCCGATTCGTCGGCCAGATAAGCCACCGGTGCTCGATTCCAGAGCGGTTTGACCTTCGGATTGGCCAGCGCGCGGTCCGCCATAATCTTCGAGGCGCGCAACGTGTCTCGGCGGTGGACGAGAAAAACTTCCGACGCGAACTTCGTGAGAAAAGTGGCTTCTTCGCATGCCGAGTCGCCGCCGCCGACCACGCAGACCGGCACGTTGCGGTAAAAGGCGCCGTCGCAGGTCGCGCAAGAGGTCAGGCCGCGGCCGATAAGTTTCTTTTCATCCTCCAGATCGAGCCACCGTGCCGCCGCACCACGGGCGATGATCAGCGTTTCGGTCTCGAGCCAGCTTCCGTCGACTTTGATGCGCTGGTGTCCAGCGGCGTGTTCAAAGTCCTCGAGCGTGCCGTATTGGAAACGCGCCCCGAATTTCTCCGCTTGCGCGTGCATGTTCATGACCAACTCGGGCCCGTCGATACCTTCGGGGAACCCGGGGAAATTCTCCACCGCGGTGGTTGTGGTGAGTTGTCCTCCGGGTTGGCGGCCCTCCAGCACGAGCGGGGAAAGTTGCGCGCGGCCTGCATAGATGGCGGCGGTCAATCCAGCGCAGCCGGTGCCAACAATAACGACTTTTTCCATGGAGCCGTGCAGCCTAACCGATGGCCACGTGCGGGGCCAAGAGGCTTTAGCCGAGGATCGCGCGCAAATCGGCTTCTAGCTTAGCGAATTTTTCGTCGCTCAGTACCGATACGCGACTGCAGAAGCCGAAGTCGGCCTCCATTTCGGCCCACGAGCGGCATCCGCCGAAGGATTTCTGCCAAACGATCCGCTGCGGCGGCTCCAGCCGGTAGACGCGGAGCAGGGCCACCTGCACGCCGGGCGCGGGTTTTTGCGTGAAGCGCGCCTCTACCTCCTCCGGGGTCAGAATGTGGAATGCCTGCAGCTTGCCCAGCACGGCACGGTCAGTTACGAGGCGATGCCAGATGAGCGTGGCCGCATGGCGGATCTCCACCGTTTCGCGCTCGCCCGCAGGCTCTCGTGCGGCGAAGGCCGCATCGGACACCACGCGTTCCGATTGCTGATGAAAGAATGTCGGCAGAAGGGCGAATTCCTCGTGCTCAAAGCGCAGGCCGCCCGCTCCTTCGGCAATACCGCCCTTGCGCAGCACGACAGCCTGTCGCCCGGATCCGAGCGCTTCACAGACTACGTCCCATTCCTTGAAAGCCGCCAGCATGAGATGCCCAATCTAGCGCAGACGACCCCTCAGGCCAAGCCAGCCTTGTTTCCCGCTTGACCTTGGGCACGCAATCAAGCAGTTAAGGCGCGTGTTTTGGTGCCCTCGGTACCTGGCAAACCACTAACCATGAGCCTGCGTTTACTGTTTCTGCCCGTTCTTCTAGGAATGGCATTCCCTCTGGCTGCTCAGATGTCCACCCCGTCCGCTCCGCCATCCGGTCCGGTTGTCAAGTCCATCGTGGTCGAATATGTCGGGGCGGAGACGATCAGCCGCGAGCGCGTGCTGGCCAACCTTAAAACGAAAGCAGGCATTCCCTATTCCGAGCGCTTGGCAGAGGACGACGTCAAAGCGCTCTTCGCCACCGGCGATGTGGCCAATGTCCGTATTTTCGCCCAACCTCAGGACGATGGTGTTAAGGTGACCGTGCTACTCCAGGGTCGCTCGGTCGTTTCGGAGGTGCTCATTGAGGGGTCCAGCACCATCAGCCCCGACCGGCTGCGCAAGGATCTGACTTTCAAGGTGGGAGATCGCCTGAGCGAGGAGCAGGTGGAGAAATCCCGCCAAGCCATGATGGAGTTGTATCAAGACCGCAATTTCGGCGATGTCAGCATCACCTCGCGCATCGAGGCGGACGAACGATCCGGAGATTCTCGTGTCATTTATACCGTCAACGAGGGCGCCAAACAGGTGGTCAAACGCATCGCCTTCGTCGGCAACGATGCTGTGCTGGACAAGGATCTGCGCAAGGCGATGAAGACCAAGACGCAAAATCTGTTGTCCATCCTCAACAAGAGCGGCCGTTTGGTACCGTCCCAATTGCAGGAGGATCGCGAGGCTATCCGCGGAGTTTACCAAAACCGTGGATTTGCCGACGTGCAGGTCACCGATGTGCAGGTCACCCCGCTCAACGGCAATGCCGTAGATATTACCTACACCATCTCGGAGGGGCTGCAGTATTCCATAGCTACCCTCGGCCTGAGCGGAGTCAACGTGGCCGCGCCCGATGAACTGAAAGCCAAGCTGAAGATGAGCGATGGCCAGCTTTATACGCCGAACGGCATGTCCGCGGACATGAAGTCCATCCGCGATTTCTACGGCACCCAAGGCTACATCGAAGCTAATATTATCCCGGAGATTTCGCCGGTCGGCCCCGGCCGCGTGAATGTCACGTACCGGATCGACGAGGGCACGCAGTCCTACGTCAATCTCATCAATATCCAAGGTAACACCCGGACCAAAGACCATGTCATTCGTCGTGAGTTGGCCGTCTCCCCGGGCGATGTCTACGACACGGTGCTGGTCGATGTCAGCAAGCAGCGCTTGGATAACCTCAACTACTTCTCGCAAGTGCAGACCGTGCCTTCGGACACCATGATTCCCGGCCGCAAGGATCTCAACGTCATCGTCGAGGAGAAGCGCACCGGCTCGTTCAACTTCGGCGCTGGCTTCAGCACGATCGACAGCCTGGTTGGTTTCGCCGAGATGCAGCAGACCAACTTCGACATTTTCGGCTGGCCCAGCTTTGTCGGTGGAGGCCAGCGCCTGCGCATCCGCGGCCAGTACGGCGTCGAGCGAGCCGACGCCCTCATTTCCTTCACCGAGCCGTGGTTTCTCGGCCAGCAACTTTCGCTCGGAACGGAACTATTCTACCGCTCGGCCAGCTTCTTGAGCCCTCTCTACAACCAGTCGAACTACGGTGGAGCCATCTCGCTGCGCAAGCCGATCACCCAGTTCATTTCGGCCAACGTCGAATACAAGCTCGAGGGCATCAGCATTTACGACATCTCGAACGATGCACCCGTGCAGATTTCCTCGCAGGAGGGAGATTACACCCGCAGCGCCGTCTCCGGCGGCTTGGCCTTCGATTCCCGGGACAATCTTTTCCTTACCCGCCGTGGCGCCTACCTCAACCTCACCGGCTTTGTCGCCGGGGGTGGCCTGGGCGGGGATGTGCAGGATTATGGAATCTCTCTCGAGGGCAGCCAGCATGTGCTCCTGCCTTGGGACATTATCTTCATGCTACGAGGTCAGCTGGCCACCGTCAGCACATGGGGCGGGTCGGGTGAGGTGCCCATCTTTGACCGCCTCTTCCTCGGCGGGGCCAACAATCTGCGCGGCTTCGATTTCCGTGACGTCGGCCCCAACGTCGACGGCGATTATTACGGTGGCAACTCGTTAGGCTACATGACTTTCGAGTTTACCGCTCCCATCATCAGCCGTGTCCGTGGGGCGATCTTCACCGATGTTGGCTTCGTCAACGAGTCGTCCTGGAACTTCGATGGGGCCAACTACAACGCCGACTACGGGCTTGGGGTGCGCTTGGATTTGCCCATCGGTCCCATCCGCATCGACTACGGTATTCCCTTCGTTTCTGATGGGAACAACGGCAGCTCTGGCAAAATTCAGTTCAACATCGGCTACCAGTTTTGAACGGATCACGTCCCCGGCGGTCTGATCAAAAGTCTTTACACAACAACCCACACCCGCAAAATATGCTCTACTCTATGAAAAAAGCGCTCCCGTTCCTCACCCTCGTTGCAGCCATCGGCCTGCTCGGCACCTCCCCGGCCTCCGCCCAGATGAAGGTCGGCATTGTCGACATGAACAAGGTGTTCACCAGCTACTACAAGACCAAGGATGCCGAGACCCGGCTCAATGATGCCCGCACCCAAGCCAAGACCGATCTGGACGGCCGCCTCGAGACACTCAAGGCGAGCATGGAAGAAATTAACAAGCTCGAGGCCGACACGAAAAAGCCCGAACTCGCGGCGGACAAAAAGCAGGCTGCGACCAAGACCCGTGACGAAAAGATCAACGAAGTGCGCAACTTGGACCGCGAAATCGGCGAATTTCGCCAGACCCGCGAGCGCCAACTTCAAGAGCAGTTCATGCGCATGCGCGGCGATATCGTCCAAGACATCATGAAAATCGTGGATACCCGCGTCAAATCGGATGGCTACGATCTCGTGCTTGATTCTTCGGGCCTCGGCATCAGCCAAGTTAAAGTTGTCCTCTTTGCATCCCCTTCCATGGATTTCAGCGACAGCATCATCACCGAGCTGAACAAGAACGCTCCGGCCAAGAAGGCCAACTAAGCGCCGCGGCTCAAGGTCGCGCCATCCGATGCCGACTGTTGCCGAGTTGGCTGCCCTTGTGGGCGGCGAC
>JBAXCT010000194.1:0-4750 GCA_037141375.1 Chthoniobacterales bacterium
GGCAGTAGCCGAGGGATTGATCGTTGCTTCAAATCGTTCGGAATAGATCGTGCCGCCAAAGCCATCCAGCGCCAGACGAACCGTGGAAAGCTCATTTCCGGCAAAATTTCTAACCAAGAATAGCCAGACCTCTCCCGGCAACATCGATGCATTTTTCTCGAAAGCCAAGGGCGCCTCCATATCGGCGACTGTGCGCCATTCCCTGTTTTTGTTTAACATCTCACACCTCAACGCAATCCGATGCGATCTTGTCGGGAACCTCGCTACTCGACCTGTGTCGTTGAAAATCGGCACTTGGTGAAATCGCGGAAGGTCAGGTTCTTTGTCCGCACGAACCACATCCGCCGCAATTATCGGAAGAGCGACAATTGCCAAAAAGCAGACAATCCCGAAAATCGATCGATGTTTTACCATGTATAAACCACCGTATAGTTCAGCTTGCGCTCGCTTTCCGCGGGGACGTCCACGCGGAATTGAATTTCATCTGCGTCAATTTTGACGAACTCCGCATTGTTGTCCTTTATCTGCCAGTTGTTCCAGCGGTAGAGGTGCTCGACGACCCGGACGTTGACCGACTCTTTTTTATGGTTGCGCAGCACGATCTCGAAGGTCTCGCTCACCCAATGGTTGTCGTGGTCCGCTTTGAAGTCCGTGCGTTTACGCTCGCCGAGCAAGTCGAAAGCCTCCCCAGTATAAACTTTGACCAACTCGTCTTTCGGCGTGTGCCCGATCAGATTCTCCCCCGTGAATTCGAGGTTCGCTCCGTCGGCCCGGTAAAAGCGGATTTTCCCGCGCGGCAGCGGAATACCCAGATTGTTTTTCTGAGAATTCATGAACTCGCGCACGATTTTGAGTGTCGTGGAGCTCTGCACTCCGAGTTCACTATTATCGCTGAGATTGGCTCCTCCGTGACCGCGATACCGGTCCCAATCCGTCTTCACACCATCGTAAACATAGACGATCTGCGACTGCACACCGGAGGCCCGCACGAATTCTACCTGTTTCGTCTCATCGTCCCTCAATTTCACGGGCCGTGTCAGAGTGTAAAGATGGTATTCGTCGAAGCTCTTTTCCTCGACTTGAGGTGCGCCCATCGAGGCTTGCATCGCCATCATCCGCGGACGGGCCCATTCTCGCGTGTCGTATTGCGGACCCACCCGGTTGACGTCGCCGGCGAGAAGTTTGATTTGCGCGTCGCTGAAGTCCCGGCCGCATTTGTTGTCCATCGTGATCCAACCGATAAACTCGACCTCGTTGCCTTTCTCGGGCGCGACGACATTGTAACTCGCCTCCCAAGAAAGGCCGCCGGTGATGTAGCCGATTTCGGCCTCCGTTTTAGCCTCGACCTCCGAACCGATATACCATTCGAGCCGCGGCTTGAGGATCGTATCGTCGCCCAATGACGGAAATACCGGTTCACCCGGCATGCTGAAGCGGATTTGACCGGCGACCTCGATGATCGGTTGTTCGGAGCCCATTGATCCTCCGTTCCGATAGTTGCCATAAATATCGCCTGGCATGTAGCCGGAACGGATGACTTTACCTCGCACTATCTGGTCCGGCTTTTCGGTTTGCTTGATGAGGAAGTCCACTTCCTTGCCTTCAAAGAGCGACAGTAAAAGACCCGCCGTTACCGGATCGTTGCGGTAATTCTGCTCGAATATGTTGATAGGTGCGCCGGCCTTGTCGCGGAGGATAACAGAATCAGGTTCGAGCATCATCGTGGCACCGTCATAGACAACAACGTTGGTGCCCGGTTGCAGGGCTAAGCTGATCGTGTCCCGCACGGCGGCAAAACCTTGATTGTAAATGGTGAGCCCGGGCCCGGCACAAGCAACCGCGGGAAAAAGGAAAAGAAAAGCTATCTGTTTCTTCATTACTCGGTGGAGGGTAAGGAATGGAGAACTTGTCGACTTGGGATTATAGGACGGGGAGGTGTTCATTTTATTAGGAGAAAATATTGATGCTTAGTGCTGGCTTGCCGCTTCGATGTGCTTCGCCTTCTCCACCAGGGTGAGAAATTCAGCGCGATAGCTACTCGGATCCTCTCCGAGCGAAGCGCGTACACTTTTTTGGATGTCGTCCCAAGAGATGTCGCCTGCCTGCGGCGATCCCCGCAATTTCATGCTGAAGGCAGCGATCGCCGCGGCAAAACGGAAGTCCGGTGATGCTTGGTCGAACGATTTCACTTCGTCCGCGACCAACGGAACCTCGATGAGCTTGCTCTTGTCTCCATCCGGCTCTTTGTAGCGGAGTTTCACGGTCAGCAGTTCGTTCGATGAAGGCTTTGTCTCCCTCGCGCCTTCCGTGCTTTGGTATTTCAGCGGATCGACCGATGGTGCGCCCGGAATGGGTTGTCCGGCGGGAATGATTTCGTAGAGCGCCGTCACGGTGTGGCCGGCGCCGATTTCGCCCGCGTCTTTTTTGTCATCGTTGAAATCTTCTTTGGCCAGGAGACGGTTCTCGTAGCCGATGAGCCGGTAGCCGGCTACGCGGGAAGGATTGAATTCGACCTGGATTTTCACGTCTTTGGCGATCGTGAAAAGGGTCGACCCCATTTGTTCGACCAGCACCTTGCGCCCCTCGGCCGGCGAGTCGATGTAGGCATAGTTCCCGTTGCCCTTGTCGGCCAGCATCTCCATGGTCGAGTCCTTCAAATTGCCGCGGCCGAAACCCAGCACCGAAAGGAAGACACCCGTTTCGCGCTCCTTCTCGATGAGTTTTTGCAGTTCGCTTTCGTTGGTGACTCCGACATTGAAATCACCGTCGGTGCAGAGGATCACGCGGTTCGCCCCTTCCTTGAGGAAGTTTTCACGGGCGGTCTCATACGCGAGCTTGATCCCCTCGGATCCTTGGGTGGAGCCTCCGGCGTTGAGATTTTCGATTGCGGCAATGATGTCCTGCTTCTTTGTTCCGGGCGTCGAGGGAAGCACGAGGCCTGACGATCCCGCGTAGGCGACGATCGCCACATGATCCAGCGGGGAAATATTCTCAACCAGACCGTGCAGGCTTCGCTGCAGCAGCGGGAGTTTGTCGGGTTCGTTCATCGATCCCGAGACATCGATGAGAAACACGAGGTTGGCCGGTGGCCGCTCGGAGGCGGGCAGTTCGCGTCCCTTCAGGCCGATCCGGACCAATTCACGCTTGGTATCCCACGGGGCACGACTGACCTCAAGATTGACGGAGAAGGGCTGTTCGCCGATCGGCTGAGGGTAGTTGTAGGTGAAGTAATTGATCAGTTCCTCGGTGCGGATAGCGCCAGCCGGCGGCAGGCTATCCTCTTGCAGAAAGCGTCGAACGTTCGCATAGCTCGCGGTATCGACATCGATGCTGAAGGTGGACAGCGGAGTTTCCGCAGACGAAAGGAAATCATTTTCGTTGACGGCAGCGTAAGCCTCGGTGTTGAATTCTTGCTGGGACGGCCGCTGCACCTTAGATGGCAGGCTTGTATTCTCTTCCATCACTTTATTGAACCACGCTTTATTGAAATCGGCTCTTCTTGATGCGCGCGCTTCTTGTCTTGCGATTCGTTGAAGGTCCAGTGATGCGTGCGCTTCTTGTCTTGCGATTCGTGGAGGGTTGCCCACTCCATACTCGGCAAGACTGTCGGCCACTTGATACTCGGCACAGGCAAGAGGGTTGGCGGCATTGGCCCAAGGACTCGACCCACGTCGCATCCCAGGCCCACCCACTACAAACGCCAGCACCAAGCAAGCTGCGGCAGCCAATACCGGGCTGATGGTAAGGAAGAAGATCTTCTTGTTCCGGCGTTTCGCTTTCTGGTTCTTGGCACAACTGGCGAGCAGGGCCGTGCGTTGTTCATCTTCAAGTTGTTCGGTTGGCATCGGCAAATCGCCAAGAATTTTGGAAAAATGAGTGGTTTCGCTGACGTGGCGCTGCAATTCCTCGGATTCGGCAAGCGCGCGCTCGAACTGCTCGCGCGCAGGCCCTTCCAGTTCGCCTAGGGCGTAGGATGTGATGCGTGGATCGTTCATGATACAACCGCCTCCGGATTTTCGCGGTTCCACTGACGGCGCAGGGTCTGCATAGCTTCGTGCAGCTGCACCCCGACGGTTGAAACGCTGGTTTTGAGGGTCTCCGCCATCTCCTTGTAGTTCAGGCCGGCTTCGAATTTCAGCTTCACCAATTCTCTTTGCTGCTGCGGGAGTCGGGCGACGAGTTCCTGCAAGCGCATCCCCTCCTCCGCCGCCATCGCGCGGGTATCGGGAGAAGGATCCTCCGAAGCGCGATCATCCTCCACGGGATCCGTGCTGAACCGGACAATCTTGCGGCGGTGATCCAAGGCGCAGTTGCGGCACACCAAAAAAAGCCACGGCCGGAGCCGTGGCTGCAACGCCACCACATTTTGGCGGCTCAGGCGGAGGAAGGTTTCCTGCACCGCGTCCTTGGCCGACTCCACCTCGCCGGTGATCTCCTTGGCATAACTGATCAGAACCCGCTCATAGCGGCCGAGGGCTTCAGTGATAATTTGCTCTGGAGTCATGCGCCTTACCGAGTCAACGCAGCTACCGCGGATTTCTTAAGAAAATTCTTCGCATGCACCCTATTTCTCGAAAACAGCCACTGGGGCTGTGACTCAATACCCGCCGCGGATATGTGGCCTCACCTCGCTGCGGTAAAAGTCCGCGAGTTTTTCGTGGAGCTCTGTTGGCAGCGGAGCGAGAGCGGATGCCGCGGCGTTTTCGCCAACTTGCTGCGGCGAGCTGGCGCCGGGAATAACTACCGACAC
>JBAXCT010000195.1:0-4745 GCA_037141375.1 Chthoniobacterales bacterium
GGTCGGTGAGGTGGACGAGCCAGCAGGCACCAGCAACGAAGATCAGGCGCGCGACCAGCGCGATGCCCAAGCCGAGCAGGCGGGCCGTGTCGCGCTGATCCGCGGGCAGTCGCGAGACGACGATCGAGATGACCAGCACGTTGTCGATGCCGAGAACCAGTTCGAGGCCGATGAGCAACGCGAGCGTGGCCAGAGCATGGATGGTCAATGTGTCGGAAAGCAGCGTGGCGAAATCCATCGCAAATCTTTTATCCCGAATACGGCGAGGGGATAGCAAAAAGCCTGCTGAGGAGAGCGATTTTCCTGATGGCATCGCATCGACCCAAGGCAGGCTGCCGACTGAAAATCATCTCCATGTTTTACAACCTGCAACTTTTCAGCCGTTTTTTCTTGGCGGCATCCCCGGGGTGTTGCAGAAACAGAGTGCATCTCTCAGCCCGCCGATACCTGCTAAAATCCAAGCTCCCAACCTATCCCATCGAGTGAATACGGCAGACGAGATCCATGCTCTGGCCAAGAGATGTTCTGCGCTAGGGCGCGAGCAAGCAGCTCAACTCCTGGCGTCCCAAGATGCCGAGGTTGCCTCGCGCGCCTTGCAAAAGCTCTTGGGCAATATCGCGCACGATATCCTCGCCCATCTTCCCCCGGCCCAATTTCAGGACATCATAGCGGCGACCCCGCCTGACGTGGCGGCACGCTGGCGGTTGGAATTCCGTTACCCCGAGGATTCGGTCGGAGGCTTGATGGAACCGGCGGTCGGCGTCTTTCGTCCGGATCAAACCGTGGGTCAGGCGACGGAAACATTGCGCGAAATCGCCAAGGATCACCTCATAACTTACTGCTTCATCACGGACGAAGACGGCAAACTGGTTGGCGTTGTGACGATGCGCGATCTCCTGCTCAACATTCGCGAAAAGAAGATCGAGGAGCTGATGCTGCGCAATATTTTCAGTCTGCGCCCGACCATGCCGCTCCTCGACGCGATGAAGGCGACGATGAACCGCCACTACCCGGTTTATCCGATATGCACCGAGGACAACAAATTGCTCGGGCTGGTGCGAGGGCAGTCGCTGGCCGAAGCCCAGGCCTTCGAATTGTCAGCGCAGGCGGGATCCATGGTCGGCGTGGGCAAGGAAGAGCGGCTCGCCACCCCTTTGTGGCGCAGTTTCCTTTTCCGCCATCCATGGCTGCAACTCAATCTGCTCACCGCCTTCATCGCAGCCGCTGTCGTCGGACTCTTCGAGCACACCCTCGACCAGATCGTGCTGCTCGCGGTCTTTCTTCCTGTCCTCGCCGGGCAATCCGGGAATACAGGTTGCCAGGCTCTTGCCGTCTCGCTGCGCGCTATGACACTGGGCGAACTCAAAGCGGGCCAGGAATGGGCCGCTGTGCTGAAGGAGGCCACGCTTGGCTTGGCCAACGGCGCGCTGGTCGGAATCAGTGCCGGGGCCGGCATGGTCATTTATGCCTCCATGATGAAAAGCCCTGTGGCATGGAAACTTGGCGGCATCGTCTTTCTCGCCATGATCGGGAGTTGTCTGGTCAGCGGCGCCTGCGGCGCGCTCGTGCCACTGGTCCTCCGCCGACTCGGAGCCGATCCAGCCACCGCCTCGAGCATCTTCCTCACCACCGCGACGGACGTCGTCAGCATGGGACTCTTTTTGGGTCTGGCCACATGGCTGATCCTTTGACGTTGCCCGATCTGTGACTTTACCGATGGACGCCACTGCACAGCTCCGACATTCGCGGGAAGGGCTTTTGCTCGAAGTTTTGCGGCAGGAGCTTGGCCATCTGGACTCCGCTTCGCTGGAGCGATTGCTGCCGCGGGTCCGCTGGACCGAACTCGAGGCGGGCGCCATTTTGTTCCGCGAAGGCGATGCGGCCGACGCCATGTATGTCGTGGTCAGCGGGCGTCTCCGGGCCACGAAGCGCGACGAAAATCAAGACCGCACCATCGGCGAGATTACCCGGGGGGAGACTGTCGGGGAGATGGCGCTGCTGACCGGAGGCACCCGTTCGGCCAGCGTGCAGGCCATGCGCGACTGCGTGCTCGCCGGCCTGGACACCCCGACATTCGCCGAACTGGCCCGCCTCTCGCCCGAGACCGTCATGCATGTGGCGCGCGTGCAATTCGACCGGTTGCAGCGGGTAAACCATCCGCGCAAAAACCACGTGCGTTTGTCTGTCGTGATCCTTGCGGCTGATCCCGGATGCGACGCGCAAATCTTCGCGCGCAAACTGCAGATCGCGATGGATCCGCGCGCGCACGCCCTGCTGGTCGAACCGTCGGCCGCACCGCGTGGTGCGGGCAGCGAATCCGACCGGAAGCATCGGTTTGCATTTTGGCTGAATGAGCTTGAGACGCAGGCGCCAGTCCTGATCATGCCGGGCGCCCCCGGCGATCCGGCTTGGACCCGCCAGTGCCTGCACAACGCGGACCTCGTCCTCATGCTGGCGCGCAGCGGCCACCGGCCGTCGGTTCCGGAGGATCTCATTCCGACCGCGTTGCGCCGCTTGCTCGTGGTGATGCACGGGGACGGCGCCACCGCGCCAACGGGTACGAGCAAGGCCAAACAAACATGCGCCGCCTCGGAACATTTCCATTACCGGGAAAACTCCCCTGCGGATCTGGCCCGCCTGGTCCGCCTCCTCACCGGGAGAGCGAACGGGATCGCTTTCGCCGGGGGCGGCGCTCGATCCTTCGCGCACCTTGGCGTGTTGCGCGCCCTCAAGGAGCACGGCATCCCCCTCGATCTAACTGCCGGAACCAGCCTCGGCGCCATCGTGGCCGCGGGCATCTCGCTCGACATCGATCTCGACGATCTGGTGGCGCGCTTCCGCATCATGGTGCAAGTCAACCCGACCAAGCGCGATTACCTGCTGATCCCCCGCACCTCGCTGCTCTCCGGCCGAAAACTCGACCGCCTGCTTCCGCGGCTCTTGCCATCCGTCGACATCGACGACTGCTGGAAAGGGTTCTCCTGCGTCTCGGCCAACATCACCAACCCCGGAGCGCACATCCACCGCAGCGGACCCCTCATCCCCGCGCTCCGCGCCACTGTCTCCATACCCGGCGTTTTTCCGCCCGTCATCCTCCCCAACGGCGACCTGCTCGTCGATGGCGGCGTGGTCAACAACCTCCCCGCCGATGTCGTCCGCGACAACGGGGCCGGACGGATCATCGCTTGCGACCAAGGCACGACGAGCGGCGCGAAGAAGGATGCGCCGAGCGCCATCGGCATCATCATGCGCTCCATCATCCTGCACAGCGACATCAGCAGCCGCATCTGGCACACCGAGGCGGACCTCTACTTCGATTCGCTCGTCGGCAACATCACGCTCCTCGAGTGGCACCATTTTGATCTCGCCATGCAGCGCGGTTACGAGAATGCCAGTCGCGTGCTGGAAAACGTCGATCCCGCCGATTGGCAGTAAGGCAACGCTCAAAGATTGTCGTCGAAAACCATCGCCGCCATTTCGGCGGCCTTTTGCCAAAAGGGCCGGCGGGCCCATTGCCGCGGTTGGATCTCACGCGCACCGCGCAGGTCCCGTTCGAACATTTCTTCCATGCGGCGCCCGGTGGCCACATCGGCGAGCAGGAGATTCAGCTCGTAATTGCGCGTCATCGACAGCGGATCGAGATTGCTCGAGCCGACAAGCACGATCTCGCCGTCGGCCACGGCGGTCTTGGCATGGACCATCGCGCCCCGCCACTCGTAGATCTTGGCCCCCGCCGCCATCAGACGCGCATAGCGTCTTCGCGCCGAGGCGGCAGCGACCGGATGGTTGTTGTTGCCCGGCAGGAGAAAACGAACCAACAGACCGCGGCGCGCGGCTTCTTCGAACGCGCGGACCACCGGTTCGGGCGTGACGAGATAAGCGTCAGTGATATCCAGACTAAGCTGCGCGTGACGCGCCATCCACATATACACCGAAGCGATGTGATGGGCGCCGGGGCGGTCCGCCGCGACCATGCCGCAGGGCGCGGGGGGATCCGCCGCCGCAAAATCCCGCGCGGCCGATTCCTCCCCGCTGGCCTGCCGCCACATGGCATCGAAAGCGACGGCGACCTGGGCGACGATCCCGCCCCTGACAAGCAAGCCTGTGTCGCGCCAGTTGCGGCCGCCGCGAGAGCGCCCCTCCCAATTGTTGCCGATGCAGAACCCACCGACGATCGCCGTCTCGCCGTCGACCACGAGCAACTTCCGGTGGTCGCGATGGCGCAGACGAGACCAAGTCGATGGGGCGAACACGCTGACCGGATGGAAGGCTTTGGCCGGGACACCGTGCGCCGCGAGGGCTTTGGCAATGGATCCGCCTTTCACCATCATGGTGCCGATCGGATCGTAGAGCACCCGCACATCGACGCCCCGCTGCACGGCGCCACCCAGGGCGTCGGCAAAACGGCGCCCGGTCGAATCCCCGGCGAAAATAAAGTGCTCGAAGCAAACCGTCCGGCGAGCCGAGCGGATCAGTTCGAGCATGGCCGGAAAAGCTTGTCCCCCGTCACGCAGAATGCGGGCCTCATGCACTGAGGACGGCGCGGCCTGGACAAGCCGGGAAAGTTCCGCGATCCGCGCGGGGCTCAAAAGGGATTCGGTACCGGGGCGCCGTGACACGCCGGAAGCATACCTCCGGGACGTGTTCCGGGCCAATCTTGCGAGCGATGTTTCGCGGTTTGCCAAAAGGGGGCGGCCCGCTAATGTGGTGAGGCATGCCCGCACCCCGTTTTTTTCCCCTGCTCG
>JBAXCT010000196.1:0-4733 GCA_037141375.1 Chthoniobacterales bacterium
GCCTGGTCCTCTGGTTCTCGGCGTGGCGACTGCTCGCGCGGCGCGAGGGTGTGTCGGAAATCCACGGTCCGCGCCGGCCCGTTGCCATGGCCAGCGGGGCGGGCATCGGCTTTCTCGCCGGATTGACCGGCACCGGTGGCGGGATCTTTCTCACGCCGCTGATCTTGTTCCGCTGCTGGGCGCGCATGCGTGAGGCGGCGGCCGTCTCCGCGCTTTTTATTTTCGTCAATTCGCTCTCCGGGCTGGCTGGTTACGCCGGCAGCGGACGCACCTTTCCCGATTTTGCCTGGCCGCTCGCTGCGGTCGTTGCGGCGGGTGGCTTCCTCGGATCGCGGCTCGGCAGCAGGCATCTGCCCGTGCGTGGCATCACCGCCCTGCTCGCGGTGGTGCTGGTCATCGCCGGGGCAAAGCTCGTTTTCGGTTAGCCCCCTGCGACCATTCGGATGATCTCGAGGCGGTCGCCGTCGCTCAGCGCGGTCGACGACCACTCCGAGCGCAGCAGCGCGAGGCCGTTGTGCTCGACGAGCGCGGCGGCGAGGGGAAGCTCGAGTTCGGCGACCAACTCCTCGACCTGGGTCGCCTTGACCTCGCGCGCGCTGCCATTCAGTTGCAGTTTCATGTCCCAAGGATCGCGCGGTCCCAGTCCTTCCACACGGCATCAAGCCCGAGTTCGCGCAGGCGCGCCGCCACTTCCTGCGGCGTGCGTTGGTCGGAGGTGGAAAACTGCTCCGTGGCCAGAGCATCCTCCGGTGTGTCGCAGGCGAGGGCGCGTCCGCGCACGGTAAGATGCAGGTTGCTGCGCCCGAGTCCGGTGTATCCGCCGGGTTCGGTGTGGCTGCCGGCGCTCATGAGGGTGACACCGAGCGGGGCGACCGCGTCGCGGAGTGCGGCCGGTTCGCGCGTACTGAGGACGAGGCCAACCCGCGGAAAATGCAGACGGAACGCGCAGAGCATCTGCACAAACTCGCGGTCATGCAGCGGGTGCGTGGGATGGAATCCGCCGGCGGCTGGGCGCAATCGGGGCAGGCTGATGGTGAAATGCGCCTTCCAGCAGGTGCGCAGCAGGTGGTCAAGGTGCGCGGCCAGGGCGATGGCTTCTTCCCTCCAGTCCCAAAGACCAAAAAGCACGCCGATGCCGATGCGGCGGAATCCGGCAGCGTGTCCGCGCTCGGGGCAGGCGAGTCGCCAATCGTAATCTTTCTTCGGTCCCGCCGTGTGCAAATGCGTGTAGGTGGGACGGTGGTAAGTTTCCTGATAAACGATGAGGCCCTCCGCTCCGGCGGCGACGAGGGGCATGTACTCAGGCGTTTCCATCGGTGCGACCTCAATGGAGAGCGCCGGAATTTCCGGTGCGAGCACGCGGATGATTTCCTCGAGGTAGCCGTTGGAGACAAATTTAGGATGCTCGCCGGCCACGAGCAAAATGTTGCGGAAGCCCTGCGCGGCGAGGTGCCGCGCCTCCGCGCGAACCTGCTCTGCCTCGAGTGTGACGCGCAGGATGGCGTTCTCGCGGGAGAACCCGCAATACGCGCAGCTGTTGATGCATTCGTTGGACAGATAAAGAGGGGCAAAGAGCCGCACGGTTCGCCCGAAATGCTGGCGCGTCAGCATCCGTGCGCGCCGCGCCATGTTCTCAAGTCCGTCCGGGCTTGTTGCCTCGAGATCGCGCGCGAAGGCCGACACCGTCGGTGTGAGGGGCAGTCCGAGCGGCGCCACCACGGCGGCGGGGTCGGCAAATTGTCGGCTCGGCGGGTGCATGGACACCGATAGTTCATCCAAGCGGCAGTTTTTGCAATTGCAAGACCCGCCCCCACTCACAGAACCTTGCCCATATGTTTCGCGGCAACCCTGAAATGAGGCTCCTCACGGGCACAGCTCACCACCAACTCGCACAGGAGATCGCCGATTACATCGGCGTGGCTCTTGGGGACGCCACGGTGAGCACGTTTCCCGACGGTGAGACGTTCGTCAAAATCAACGAGAACGTGCGCGGCCGCGATGTCTTCATCATCCAGCCGACCTGCCCGCCGACAAACCAGAACCTGATGGAACTGCTCATCCTCGTCGACGCAGCCCGCCGGGCCAGTGCGGCGCGCATCACCGCAGTGATCCCTTTCTTCGGCTACGCTCGGCAGGATCGCAAGGACCAGCCCCGCGTGCCGATCACGGCCAAGTTGGTAGCGAACCTCATTGTTGCGGCCGGGGTGAACCGAGTGCTCACCATGGATCTGCACGCGCAGCAGCTGCAGGGATTCTTCGACATCCCGGTCGATCACCTCTACGCGTTGCCCGTCTTGCTCAAGCACATCCGGGCCAAAAACCTCAAGGACTTGGTGGTTGTGTCCCCGGATGTCGGCGGCGTGAAGATGGCGTCCGCCTATGCCCAGACGCTCAAGGCGGGTCTCGCTATCGTCGTGAAGCGCCGCATCAGTGCGACCGAAACGCAAGCCGAGCACGTCATCGGCGATGTGGAGGGCAAAAATGTGCTGCTCGTCGACGACCTGACCGAGACCGCCGGCACCTTGGCCGGGGCGGCAAAAATACTCCGCAAAGCCGGGGCCAAGGATGTCTACGCCATGGTCTCCCACGCCGTTCTGACCAAGCTGGCTGGCGAGCGCCTGCGCGGCTCGGAAATCAAGGAATTGGTCACCACCAACAGTGTCCCGGTGCCCCAGCTGGAGGGGTGCAGTATCTCGGTGTGCTCCGTTGCTAGCCTTCTGGGCGAGGGGATCAAGCGCATCCATGACGACGAATCCGTGACTTCTTTGTTTGAAATCAACGGGCAAGCCGACTAGGATCTTTGCCCCTATGTCCAAACAAGCCAGCCTGAAGGCCACGCGCCGCACCGCCCTCGGGCGCAATGCCGTCAAAAAAATCAAAACCGCCCAGTCGGTGCCTGCCATCCTCTACGGGACAGGCGTCGAACCGCAACCGCTGCAGCTCGAGCGCCGGGCGATCGACAGCCTTCTCTCGCATGCCGTCGGCGAGAATATTCTCGTCAACCTCGACATCGAGGGGGGCACGCGTCTGGCGCTGATCAACGAGGTCCAGCACCATCCGGTCAACCAATCTGTCCTTCATGTCGACTTCAAGGTCGTCTCGGTCAACGAAAAGCTCGTGGCCGAAATTGTCATCGAACCGACCGGCGAAGCCGCGGGGGTCAAGCTTTCCGGAGGCCTGCTCGAACAGAGCCTGCGGTCGATCGAAGTCGAATGTCTGCCGAAGGATCTCCCCGAAATTATTCGGGTCGATGTCTCTGCGCTCGGATTGGCCGAATCGCTGCACGTGCGTGATTTGCCGAAATTGCCCGGCATCCAATACCTTGCGGACGAAGATGTGACGGTCTTTCTTATTTCCGAACCGAAGACCACGGATGAAGCTGCACCCGCAGCGGAAGGAGCGCCGACCGAACCGGAGGTCATTCGCGAGAAGAAGACCGAAGAAGGCGCCGAGGCCAAGAAGGACTAGCTCCCTCTTTTTTTACCGTGGAGCCGGAATCTGCCCCTTGGCTGGTGGTTGGTTTGGGCAACCCTGGGTCGCGCTACGTCCGCACCCGACACAACATCGGGTGGCTCGCGCTGGATGCGCTGGCCTCGGACCCTTTCCGCGAGGAAAAACGCTTCGAGGGCGCCGTCTCGCGCCTGGGCGAGGCATGGCTGCTCAAGCCCTCGACCTTTATGAACTTGAGTGGCGTCTCGGCGCGGGCGCTCGCCGACTTCTACAAGATCCCGCACGGTAGGGTGCTTGTTGTCTTGGATGACGCCGCGCTGCCCTTCGGTCGGCTCAGAGTCCGGCCTGCCGGCAGCGCCGGGAGCCACAACGGCCTCGAGTCTGTGCTGACCCATTTTGCCACGGAGGAGGTTCCCCGCTTGCGGATCGGCATCGGGGCGCCCCCCGAACATGTCTCTTTGCATGACCATGTGCTGATGCCTTTCATCGCCGAAGAGGCCGGAAAATTGCCCATCGCGCTCGACCGCGCGGCCGAGGCGATTCGATGGATTCTGAAAAAGGGGCTTGCCGCGGCCATGAATGAGTTCAATAAAGAAGGATTATGAGCAACAGACGTTACGGAATTCTCCTCGTTCTTAATACCAAAGGCAAAGAGGAGTCGGCCAACGACATGATCGAGGCCATCGAAAAACAGATCAAAGCCGCCAAAGCCGAGGTCGAACAAATCCAACGGTTGGAGAAGCGGACCTTCGCCTACCCCAGCAAAAAAAGAACCTCCGGTTACTACGTGAACTACATCGTTCAGGCCACACCCGAGCAGATCGAAGGACTGCAGGCCACGTGGAAACTTGATCCGACCATTCATCTCCAGCACTACCAAAAGCTGAAGCCCGTCGCCAAAGCCGCCTAGTAAAAATTCCTGCACCATCATGGCCTCCTTCAACAAAGTCATGCTCCTCGGCAACCTCACCCGTGATCCCGAGGTCAAATACACGCCGAAAGGCAGCGCCGTGGCCGACATCGGCCTCGCCGTCAACCGCACCTATACGACCGACGGCGGCGAAAAACGCGAAGAGGTAACCTTCGTCGACGTCACCATGTGGGGACGCCAAGCCGAGATCGCTGGCGAATATCTCAAGAAAGGTCGCCCGCTTTTCGTCGAAGGACGTCTACAACTCGACACGTGGGACGACAAGCAGTCCGGACAAAAACGCTCCAAGTTGCGCGTAGTCTGCGAAAATTTCCAGATGCTCGGCTCGCGCGATGGTGGTTCCGAGGGGGGG
>JBAXCT010000197.1:0-4732 GCA_037141375.1 Chthoniobacterales bacterium
GCCTTCAACGACGCATTGCGCGCCGGCGGCATCCTCAGCTGCGGCAAACATTTTCCCGGTTACTCGATGGCGGGGGAGGATCCGCACTACGGGTTTCCGGTCATCGACCGCGCGCGTGACGTGATGGAGGCCAACGAGCTCGCCGTGTTCCGCCATTTTGCCCCGCTGGTCGACAGCATGATGATCGGCCACATCAACTATCGCGCGCTCGATGAGCCAACGCGCCCGGCCTCGCTCTCGCCTGCTGTTATCGGCGGACTATTGCGCGGTGACATGGGTTTCGAGGGATTGGTCATGACTGACGATCTCGATATGGGCGCTATCCTCAACACAGCCAGCTTCGAGGATATGCTGGCGTTGGGCCTCGCGGCGGGCAATGACCTGCTGATGATTTGCCACCGCGTCCATTTGCTCGATCAAGCGCACCTTGTTTTGGAGGGGCAACCTCCGGCACTATTGGACTCGGCTCTCGCGCGGGTCGCCAAGTTCAAGACCAGGATGTCTCCGCCGACGAGTTTCTCGCGCGCGGATTTTGACTTCATCAACCGCGAGATTTGGGATTTGCGCGTAGCTGTGCTCGGTGAGGAGAGGGCTCTCCAGAGGAGCACTGAAGATGGAAGCCGTTCGCCCGTAGAGCTTTACTGAAGGTTTTCGGATCAAAATGGCCCACTGCCCCCACGGCACAAAATTATTTCAGGCTTGAGTCCTTTTATTAGCACGGCTTATAAGAAGCGTTCTGCCGCGAGTTCGCGCTTTCGGTTTTTTCACCCATGAGCTTTCTTTTACCCATCGCTTCGAGTTCGCACCTCGCGGCGGAGGCTTTGCCGCTGAAGCTGCTTGGCGAGGTCGACTGGTTCACGAACTCCGTTCTCGTGGCCCTCATCGTGGTCGCGGTGGTTTTATGGTTCGCCCGCCGGGCGACCAAGGATATCAAACTTGTCCCCGACGGCCCGCAGAATGCCTTCGAGGCGGTGGTGGAAATGCTCTACGACACGCTCGAGGAAATCGTCGGCCCGAAGATGGTCTCGAAGATTTTTTCACTCCTCGCCACGCTGTTTATTTTCATACTCACGGCCAACTGGTTCGGTCTGCTGCCGGGTGTTGGTTCGATCGGCTTCGGCGTGAAAACCGGCCCGCTCACCCTCTCCGAAATCAAAGAACCTCTCCTCCGCCCAGCCACCGCCGACCTAAACATGACTCTGGCCATGGCTCTGGTCTTCATGGTGCTCTGGCTCTATTGGTCCCTGCAGGAGATGGGGCTTGGCGGATTCCTCAAGCACATGTTCGGCGTGAAGGGTGGCCTCAAGGGTGTCATGGCCATGGCGTTAGCTCCGATCTTCTTCATGGTCGGTATTATCGAGGTGGTCTCGATCGCCTTTCGTCCCGTATCCCTCTCGCTGCGGCTTTTCGGCAATGTCTTCGCCGGCGAAACCCTCCTCAACACCATGCTCACCTTGGGCAAGACTCTCGGACTGCCCGAGATCGTGTCCTACGTCATGAGCGTCATCATCCCGATACCTTTTTACGGCCTCGAACTCCTCGTCGGGCTCCTGCAGGCCATGGTCTTCACTCTCCTCTGCGCCGTCTACGTGACCCTCTCCACCTCGCATGACGAGGACGAGCACGCGGAGCACGTCGGGCCCGCGGCCCCACATGCCGCATGACAAATTTCCCGCCGGGACCATGCCTTGAGCGTGGGCGGCGCGGAGCAAACAAAACACAACACATAACATCATGATCATCCCACTCATCGCAGAAGCCACCGCAGCCGCGGGCGGCATCACGGGTAGTTTCACCCTCGGCATGGCCGGGGCCGGAGCCGGTATCGGCATCGGTCTGGTCGGCGCCAAAGCCGTGGAAGCCGTCGGCCGCAACCCCGGCGCTTTCGGCAAGGTGATGACCCTCGGCATCATCGGCATGGCGCTGGCGGAAGCCATTGCCATTTACGCCCTGATCCGCGCGTTCGCGGGCCAGTAAGCCTCACCGGCCGCGGTCGCTCCGGCGACCGCGGCCTTCCCAACTTTCGCATCGTATGAACGTCATCACAGACCTGCTCAGCAACTTCGGCGTCACCTGGCCGAAGTTCATCGCCCAGTGCATCCTGTTCATCTTCGTCTACTGGGTGCTGAATAAATACGCCTTCGGCCCCATCGTGAACGTGCTGGCCGAACGCCGCCGCCGCATTGCCGAGGCGCAGGAGAACGCGGAGAAGGTGAAGAAGCAGCTTGCCGAAGCCCAGAGGCACTACGAGGAAGTCCTCGCCAAGGCCGACGCCGAGGCGAAGTCTCTCATCGACGAGGCCCGCGCCAGCGCCGAAGCCGTGCGAGAGAAGCGCGTGCAGGAGGCCATCGCCGAGGCCGAGGGAGTCATCCGCAAGGCCCACGAATCCATCGAGCAGGACCGCCGCAAGATGGAAGCCGAGGTCAAGACCGCCATGGTCGGCCTCGTCGCTGCCACCACTTCGAAGGTCGCTGGCAAAATTCTCACTGGCGACGACCAGAAGCGCCTCAGCGAGGAGACGATCAAAGAAATTGCCGCATGACCTCTTCCCGCGAAGCCAGAAAAAACGCCCGATCGCTTTTCCGCGCCTGCCTGACCGATGGCGCGCTCGATCCCGCGCGTGTCCGATCGGTGAGCGACGCCGTCGTCGCGCAAAAACCGCGCGGATGTCTGGCCATCCTTAAGAATCTCTCGCGCCTCGTCCGTCTGGAACTCGACCGGCGCCACGCGGTCATCGAGAGCGCCGTCCCTCTCTCCGCAGGCGACCTCGCTGCGGTCCGCGCCGAAATCACGCGCGTGCACGGCAGCGACATCACTTTTGCCGACGCCGTGCGTCCTGAACTCATCGGCGGTCTGCGCGTGCGCGTCGGCAGCGATGTCTGGGACGGCAGCGTTCGCGCCCGCCTCGAAGCATTTCCCGTTTGAAAATTTAGAAAAACACAAAGTCCATGAGCACGCTGGTTGAAGAAATCGAATCAAAGATAAAAGGCCTCAAGTCCTCCACCGCCCACACCAACACCGGCTCGGTCCGGGAGGTCGGTGACGGCATCGCCCGCGTCGAGGGTCTGAGCAATGTCATGCTCAACGAGATGGTCGAATTCCCCGGCGGGGTTTTCGGACTCGCCCTCAACCTCGAGGAGAACGAAGTCGGCGTCATCCTTCTTGGCGACTACCGCAATATCAAGGAGGGCGACGAGGTCAAAACCACCGGCAAACTCCTCTCCATCCCCGTCGGTAAAGGTCTCCTCGGCCGCGTGGTCAACACGCTCGGAGAGCCGATCGATGGCAAGGGCCCGATCACCGCAACGACCTACTATCCGCTGGAAAAAATCGCTCCCGGCATCATCAAGCGACGCCCGGTGACGCAACCTGTGCAGACCGGCATCATGGCCGTCGACGCGATGATCCCGATCGGCCGCGGCCAGCGCGAGCTCATCATCGGCGACCGCGCCACCGGCAAGACGACCGTCGCGATCGACTCGATCATCAGCCAGGCCCGCCTCAACAAGCAGGGCGAGGTATCCGGCGATAAAGATTTCCGCCCGCTCTACTCGATCTACGTGGCGATCGGACAGAAGAACGCCAACGTGGCGCGCGTCATCTCGACCCTCGAACGGGAAGGCGCCATGCCCTACACGATCGTGGTCGTGGCCTCGGCTTCCGACGACGCGGCCAGCCAATACCTGGCGCCCTTCGCCGGAGCCTCCATCGGCGAGTGGTTCATGGATAACGGCATGGATGCCCTCATCATTTTCGATGACTTGTCCAAGCAGGCGGTGGCCTACCGCCAGATATCGCTGCTGCTCAAGCGTCCGTCCGGCCGCGAAGCCTATCCCGGCGACGTCTTTTATCTCCACTCGCGTCTCCTGGAACGCAGCGCGCGCCTCAGCGAGGAGGCGGGCGGAGGATCGCTCACCGCGCTGCCCATCATCGAGACGCAAGCCGGCGACGTTTCGGCCTACATTCCGACCAACGTGATCTCCATCACCGACGGCCAGATCTATCTCGAGGGCGATCTGTTCTACCAGGGTATTCGTCCCGCCATCAACGTGGGTCTTTCGGTCAGCCGCGTGGGCTCGGCCGCGCAGATCAAGGCGATGAAGCAGGTTGCTGGAAAGATCAAGGGCGAGCTGGCGCAGTTCCGCGAGATGGCCGCCTTCGCGCAGTTCGGCTCCGATCTCGACGACAAGACCAAGGCCCTCCTCGAGCGCGGGCGCCGCATCGTCGAGCTGTTCAAGCAGCAGCAATACCAGCCGTATTCGGTCGAGATGATGGCCGCCATCCTCTATGCCATGCAGCAGGGCTACATGGACAAGGTCGACGTGGAAAAAATCAAGGATTTCCAGGGCAAGCTGCAGGAGTTTTTCGAGACGCGCAAAGCGCCGTTGCTCGAAAAGGTGCGCGCGAAGAAGGCGATCGACGAGGCGCTGGGCGCCGAGCTCAAGGCCGCGCTCGACGAGTTTGCTCAATTCTACAAGTAGCCGGACCTCATGGGGAATAACACACGCGAAATCCGTCGACGGATCAAATCGGTCCGGAACACGGCGCAGATCACCAAGGCGATGCAGATGATCGCCGCGGCGAAAATGCGCAAGGCGCAGCAGCGCGCCTTGGACGCGCGCCCCTACGCCCAGATGCTCAATCGCGTGCTCGTGTCCCTTCGCGCGAATGCCGAGGATGAAATTCACCCGCTGCTGCAGGTCCGTCCGGTCAAGCAGACGCTGGTCTACGT
>JBAXCT010000198.1:0-4732 GCA_037141375.1 Chthoniobacterales bacterium
TCGTGTTATCCACGCTGGCGGTGGCCTCGTCGAGGAGCAGGACGGGAGGATCTTTCAACAAAGCGCGCGCGATGGAGATACGCTGTTTTTCCCCGACGCTCAGGCGCACACCGCGCTCTCCGACCTCGGTATCCATCTTCCTCGGCAAGCGCTCGACAAAGTCCGCCGCGTTGGCCGCGCGCAGGGCTCTCCACAATTCGTCATCGGTGGCGTCGTGTTTTCCGAAGCGCAGGTTGTCGGCGACGGTGCCGTTGAAGAGAAAACTTTCCTGCGAGACGAGCCCGACCACGCGGCGCAGATCCTTTTTGGCGAAGGATGTGATGTCCTGTCCGTCGAGCGTGATCGACCCATGCTTGCTTTCGTAAAAACGCATGAGCAGGCCGACCAGCGAGGACTTGCCTGCGCCGGTCGGTCCGACGAGGGCGATGGTCTCCCCGGGCTTGGCCACCAGATCGATGTCGTGCAGGACATCGGCGCCATCGCCGTAGGAAAAGCCGACATGGTCGAAGCGGATTTCTCCGTGCACTGCTGCCGGTAGCGGTGTGCGTCCCTCATCGGGTTCCGGCGTCGCGTCGAGGATATCGAAGACGCGTTTGCCGGCGGCCCGTCCGGCCTGGATGATTTGGTTGAGTTGGTGCAGCCGTCCGACCGGTTCGTAGAGGAAGCGGACCAGCACAAGGAAGGCGACGAGCACGCCGAGGTCGAGCTTGCCCTCGAGCGCGGCCCAGCCGCCGTAGCCGAGGACAACGAGGCTGCCGAGTGACGACAGAAAATTCATCCCCGGGCTGTAGAGTGCCCAAGCGCGCATGACGACGAGCGTGGTCACGCGGAGCCGGTCGCTCGAGAGGTTGAAGCGGCGGTGCTCGTCCGCTTCACGGGCGTAGCCCTTGATCTGGCGGATGCCGTCGAGATTGTCGTGGAGCAGTGAGTTGAGGTTCGACGCCGCATGGCGTTGTGCGCTGTAGCGCTTCGATGCGGTGAGAGTGTAGGCCAGCGCGCCGCCGAGAAGAAGTGGCACGGGCACGAGCGAGCACAGAGCGAGGGCCGGGCTCCACCAGAACATGAGGCCGAGCACGACGGCGATCTGCAGGACGGCCACCGCGCCCTGCTCGATGCCATCGATCAGTACGCGCTCCACGTTATTCACATCCTCGACCACGCGGGTCATGATGTCGCCGGTGGCGCGGTGGTCGAACCAGGTGAGGGGCAGCGACTGCAGCCGCGCGTAGAGATCGCTGCGCAGATCGAAGAGCACCTTCTGCTCGAAGGTGTTGTTGAGCATAATGCGCAGCACGTTGAGGCCGTCCTGCGCGAGAAACCCGAACGCGGCCAGCGCGATCATCGGCCAGAGGGCCTCCGCTTTCCCCCCCCGCAGCACGTCGTCGACGATGCGCTGTGTGACGACGGGGAAGATCACCACCATGACCGACGAACCCAGTGCACAGAGCAGGGTGGCGGTGGCGAGCAGCGGATAATTCCGCGCGTAGGCGAAGACGCGGGCGAGGATGCGGGGCTGGTTGGACATGCGGCGGACGCGGGAGCGTTCACCGACTATGAGTCCTTGAGCCGGTAGTAGGCGAGCCTGATGCTTTCGCTGTTGGGATAAAACGCGAGCATCTCCTCGACGGTCGAAAAAATATAGGGCGTGGCGAGCGAGGGTCCGTTTTTGGTGAAGACGATATTGTCGGCGATGTAGACGGCCGAATGGATCGATGAGTTGTCGGGCAGGCGTAGCAGGACGACATCGCCGAAGCGCGGCGGCCCGCTGACCTGGCAGTATTTCTCCCCGAGGACATCCTGAACCGCAGGCACTTCATGCAGAGAATTGTCGGGCGCACCCTGGTTGAAAAAGTTGAAACTCGTCCAATGGCAGGCGGGGCCGAGATCGCTGCCCGGCAGCGCATCGGGGAAGCGGTAGAGCCGGCTGCGGGCGAAGGGAGGAAGCATGTTCGAGACACCCAGCATACCCCCGCCCGCCTCGCTGAGGCCTTGTAGTATCGGGCGCACCTTGTCGGCGCGTCCGTTGACCCCGTAATAGGCGACGAGATCATCGATGGAGCCGCCGGATGGCACGTGCAGGGTGAGAACCACCGAGGCCTTTTGCGTGAGCTGCTCCAGGAGTTTTATTTTCAGCGCCGGCGAGCTGATGTGATCGGCGACAAGATTGTAATCGGAAAAAAATAATCCCGATCCGCGCTTCCAGATCAGGCTCTTCACCTCGGTGATGAGATCGGCCGGGAGTTTTTCCGCTTCCAACCACTTTTCGAGATAAAGCTGCGTGGTGCGGAACGGCTCAACTTGCGCGAAATTTTCGGGGATCGCCGCGAGCTGATCGTACAGGACGGAGCGCACTGCCGTGGAAAGCCCGCGCACGATGTCCTCCGGTGGTCGCACGGACCAGAGTCCTGCCTTTCCGTCCACCTCACGCACGAGGGAGACCAGCTTTGCGGTCGCCACCTCATCGACTCCAGCGGCGCGCAGAAAGGAGGCCACCTCCGTTGCGCTGCGGGCCGCGAAATACCAATGGCTGTCGCCCAATTGGAAGTCTGTCGAAAGCAGCTTTTCGGGCGCTTCGACCAGGATCGGTTGCGCGGTGATTTTCCCCCAAGGCCCGTCGGCCAGAGAAAATTGTGTTCCGATGGAGCCCGTGGGTTTGGCAAAGATCGTGCGGGCGGTCCACCAAGCTCCGGCGACCAGCAAGGTCACGGCCCCCAGAGCGGCAAGGGTATTAAAAATGGTTCGCCGGGAAGCCCTAACCTGAACGAAGGAATTGCCTGACGAGGAACCGACGGAAAAGAAAGGTGGTTGATTACTATGCTTCATCCTAGGTGCAACAGTCGCCCCCGAGAATGGAGTCCCTGCTTCGTATCATTAAATGAAGCACGGTCGGCTCAGCCTGTAAAATGGAAACCAAAAAAGGCGGTGGTATCCCGTGCCGAGCGATCGGCGGTTTGGCGATTATTGACCAGACGGCCGATCTGCGGGGTGGCCCATTTTGTTCATTTCTTCTGTCGGTGGGTCGGCTTGAGGACTTGGCACGGCAACTGCTCAACCCTCTGGCATCGGCAACCTGTCCAACCCTGGCAGGCCCGGAAACCAACCAAGCACCATTTATGATAACATCGAAAAAAAACCGTTGGGGATTCTGGATTGTTGCGGCGGCACTTTCGCTTTCGGCGATTATGCCCCTGCAGGCCCAAGATCCTATGACAGCCGTCACCGAAACCGTGGTGGTCGCAACCGAAGAGAGCGTGGCAGCGGATCCCGCAGTCGCGGCCCCGGCCGATGCTCCGACCCTCGAAGGCCGCGTGGCCGGCCTGGAGGCTTACATCAACAATCTTGATCCCGCCGGTAGCAACATCGTCGGGGTCTCAGGTCCGGGCCACACGGCATGGATGATGACCTCGGCGGCCTTGGTGCTCTTCATGACGCTTCCCGGTCTGGCCCTTTTCTACGGCGGTCTGGTGCGCATGAAGAACGTGCTCTCCATGCTGGCCATGTGCTTGGGCATTACCGGCATGGTCACTATCCTGTGGTGGGCGGTGGGCTACAGCCTCGTGTTCGGCACGAGCTTCAACAGCCCCTATCTCGGCGGCACGGAATTCTTCTTCCTCAAGGGCGTGGGTGCAGCACCCAATACGACCTACGCCTACTGGATTCCGCAGAGCGTCTTCTGCATCTACCAGCTGACCTTCGCCATCATCACCCCGGCGCTCATCTTCGGCGCGACCGCCGAGCGCATGAAGTTCTGGGCTATCATGCTCTTCACCTTCGCGTGGATGTTCGTCGTTTATTTCCCGCTGGCCCACATGGTGTGGGGCGGCACGGGCTTGATGAACGGCGTGTGGAACGCGGACGCAAAAATCGCGGCGATCGATTTCGCCGGCGGCACCGTGGTGCACATGTCTTCGGGCTGGACGGCGCTCATTCTCTGCTTCCTGCTCGGCAAGCGCAGCGGCTTCGGCAAGCAGCCGATGCCCCCGCATAGCTTGGTGCTTTGTATGGTTGGCACCGGCATGCTTTGGGTCGGCTGGTATGGCTTCAATGCCGGCAGTGCTCTCGCCGCGGACGGCGTGGCAGCCAATGCCTTCCTCACCACGACGCTGGCCGCCGCGATCGGTTCCTTCGTCTGGGCCATGTTGGAGGCTGCGACCAAGGGCCATCCCAGCGTTCTAGGCTTCTGCTCGGGAGCGGTGGCCGGCCTGGTCGTCATCACCCCGGCAGCGGGCTTCGTTGATTCCACCGGCGCCGTGATCATCGGCGTGGCGGCTGGCATCGTGCCCTTCCTCGCCGTGACCTACCTCAAGGGCATGCTCGGCTACGACGATGCCCTCGACACCTTCGGGGTGCACGCCATCGGCGGAACTCTGGGCGCCTTGCTCACCGGATTCCTTGCCACCTCGTCGGTCAACTCGAACCTCGTCAGCGATGCCTACGCCGCGAAGAACGGCCTCAAGGCCGCCATCGAAGGTGGTACGCTGTGGATCGAGCAACTCAAAGCCATCGGCCTGACCCTCACATTGGTCATTGTCGGCGCGCTCGTCATCGGCCTGGCGGTCAAGGCGATCCTCGGCTTGCGCTCCTCGTCGGAGGCCGAATTCGAAGGCTTGGATATCGCCGACCACGGCGAAGAAGGTTATATCTTCAACAAGTAAAACAGTCCCAAAAGACACACACTTATGAAAAAAATCGAAGCAATCATCAAACCCTTCAAGTTGGAGGAAGTGAAAGA
>JBAXCT010000199.1:0-4626 GCA_037141375.1 Chthoniobacterales bacterium
CCTCACACCAGCACATCGCGCGGCACCGCCTCGATGGGAACACCCTTGATCAAGGGTGTGCGTTGATCGCGAATGGCGCGGAAAATTGCCTCGCCCGTAGCCGGCGCAGCCAAGCGCACCTGACGGCCACCGGGACCGAAGGATGCGACGGCATCGCGGACCGCCTCGCGCACGGAGATGGCCAGCATGAGGGGCGGTTCGCCCACCGCCTTGCTGCGGTGAATCGTATTCTTGGGATTGGGCGCGTCGGCCAGCAAACGCACGCGGAAATCGCGCGGCATGTCCCCGACCGCCGGAATTTTGTAGGTGTCGGGCGAATGCGTGAGCAGTTTGCCCTCGCGGTTCCAGACCAGTTCCTCGGCGGTGAGCCAACCCATGCCCTGCACGAAACCACCTTCGATTTGTCCGCGATTGACACCCTCATTGATGGACTGTCCGCAGTCGTGGAGAATGTCGACGCGGCGCACATGCATGTCGCCGGTGAAACCATCGACCTCGACTTCGCTGACCGCGGCACCTACCGAAAAATAATAAAAAGGGTGCCCCTTGCCCGCATTCCGGTCCCAATGGATCTCCGGCGTGCGGTAGAAACCCGTGGCCGAGAGACTCACACGCTGCATCCAGGCTTTTTGCACCACTTCTGCAAACGCGAAGTCATCGGACGGGTGCTTCACGTGGAAAACGCGCCCTTCGCGGAAGGCTACCTCGTTCTCGCCGCAGGTCTTGCCACGTCTCGACGAAAGCATCTCCGCGGCGACGGGGCGCAGGCGCGCGGCAAGCTGGTCGCATGCATCCTTCACCGCCATACCGTTCATGTCTGTCCCGCTGGAGGCCGCGGTGGCGGAGGTGTTCGGGACCTTGTCGGTCGCGGTCGACATCATACGAATGTTGTGCGCCGCGACACCGAGAGCAGCCGCCGTGATAGCGATCATGTTGGTATTGATCCCCTGCCCCATCTCCGTGCCGCCGTGGTTCACCTGCACGGTGCCGTCCGTGTAGACCAGCACCAGCGCACCGGCTTGATTGAGGATGGTATTGGTGAAGGAAATGCCGAATTTCACCGGCGTGAGTGCAATGCCACGCTTGCGGTGCGGACTGGATGCGTTCCAGGCGGCGATCTCCGCGCGACGGGCCGACAGATCGGCAGACGTCTTGAGTTCGTGCCAGACTTGTTCGATCCGGTTGTCCTCGATCTCTTGTCCGTAGTGCGTCGTATTGGTCTCGCCGCTGCCGTGGTAGAGATTGCGCTCGCGCACCACTTCCGGCGGAAGACCGAGTTGCCGCGCTACGCGGTCGATGATCTCCTCGATAATCAGCATGCCCTGCGGACCCCCGAAGCCGCGGAAAGCGGTGTTGGAAACGAGGTTCGTCTTCACCACCTGGCCGCGCAGTTCGACGTTCGGGATGTAGTAGCAGTTGTCCGTGTGGAACATGGCGCGGTCGGTCACCGGCATGGAAAGATCGAGAGCCCAACCACCGTTGGAGTAGTGCGCGGACTTGAGCGCGAGGAGGCGGCCTTGGTCATCAAAACCCACAGTGAACTCGGCAAGAAACGGATGGCGCTTGCCGGTCAGCATCATGTCCTGATCGCGGTTGTAGCGCATGCGGACTGGGCACCCTGTCACTTTGGCCGCCAAGGCGGAGAGCGCCGCCAACGTCGCGGCCTGGGTTTCCTTGCCGCCGAAGCCACCGCCCATGCGCGGGCAGGTGATCACCACTTTGTTCGCCGGGATACCGAGCACATGGGCGACGATGTGCTGAACCTCGGTCGGATGCTGGGTCGAGCTGGTCACCTCGACGGTGCCGTCCTCGCCCGCCTCCGCGTAGGCAGCCTGCATCTCGAGATAAAAATGCTCCTGCCCGCCGAGGGAGAAAGTTCCCTGCATGACATGCGGTGCTTTGGCCAGCGCAACCGCGACATCCCCTCGCCGCATGAAGTTCGGCTCGGTGTGGAAACTCTTTTCCGCGATGCCCTGTTCGATGGTGAGAACAGGCGAGAGCGGCTTGTATTCAACCAAGACTTTCTCCGCTGCAGCGCGGCACTGGTCGGCCGTCTCGCCGACAACCAGCGCGACAATATGCCCATGAAACTGCGCCACCTTGTCGGCGAGCAACTCCTCGTCCTTGCGGACCGCGCCAACGTCATTGAGTCCGGGGACATCCTCCGCCATCAGCACGGCGCGGATGCCCGGCATGCGGCGGGCCGCATCGGCATTCCGTTTGACAATCTTGGCGTGAGCATGCGGCGAATGCACCGGCCACACCTCAAGGGCGGTGCCGCGTCGCAAAGCCATGTCATCGCTGTAGAGAGCTTCGCCCGTGACGTGCTTGTGGGCGCTTTCGTGAGGCAGAGCACGTTCGGCGGGAACAGCGGCTTCCGGCAGAGGCTCGCGGTCCTCGCGCCACTCGGGATCATGGTAAAACTTTTCCAGCAGGCTGGTGATCAGACCGGCGCGGTAATCCGCACTGCCGCGCGCATCGCTGATCGGCTTGAACTCCTTGGCCAGCACACGGCAGGCGCCATGCAAGGTGTCCGGGTTCCACTGTTTCCCGAGCAGAAACTTTTCCGTGCGAAGGGCGCGCGCAGGAGTCGGCGCCACTCCGCCGAAGGCGAGGCGGGCGGATCGCACCGCGCCAGTTCTGTCCATCTCCACGGAGCAGGCGGCCGACACCGTGCTGATGTCCATCTCGCGGCGCTTGGAGACCTTGAACCAGTCGCGTTTGCGTTTCGTGCCCTTGGGCGGCTGGTCGGCGCGAACCACCACCTCGAGCAAAACTTCATCACTTTTCATCGCGGTCTTGCGGTAAGAGACGAAAAAATCCGCGGCCGGAACGGTGCGCTTGCCGCGAGGAGAGGCGAGAACGATCGCCGCGTCGAGGGCGAGGAGGATGGGGGCGGAGTCCCCGATCGGCGACGCCGTCACGAGATTGCCACCCAGGGTGGCGCGGTTGCGGATCTGGCGCGAGCCGAAGACCCACAGCATTTTCGCCCACATGGGAAATTCAGCCGCAAGCGCTTCGCCGATCTGCGTCAACGTCACTGCTCCGCCGATGTGCCATACGACGCCCTTTTTTTCCAGGCGACGGAGTTGCGGCACGGATTCCGTGGAAATCAGGACCGGGAACTTTTTGAACCTCTTGCTGATCTCGAGGCCGAGTTCGGTTGCTCCCGCGACCAGCCTCCCCGCGGGATGCTTCCGGCGGATAGCAAAAAGTTCTTTCAGCGTGGAGGGACGAAAGAACTTCCCGCCGGCTGACTCGTAGCTGGCCGAGTCTGGAACTGCCTGGGCCTTTTTGAGTTGTTTCCCGAATTTATCGGTGGCCGTTTTCTCTCTCTGCTGCCATGCCTCGATCGCCGCCTGACGGATCGGGCGGTAGCCGGTGCAGCGGCAGAGGTTGCCGCAAAGCTGGTCGTTCAGCTGCCAGTCGCGGCGGAGATCGCCCCGGTAGTGGCCCTCGAACATGGACATGACGATGCCCGGTGTGCAGTAGCCGCATTGCGACCCATGGTTGGCCACCATGCACTGCTGGACAGGATGCAGTTCGCCTTGGCCCAGCCCTTCCACCGTGACCAGTTCCCGCGCATGCACCAGCGCCAAAGGGGTGAGGCAACTGTTGAACGACCGCCACACCGGCTTGCCCTTGGCATCGGCATCGATCATGGCCACCGAGCAGGCTCCGCAATCCCCTTCCGCACAGCCCTCCTTCGATCCGGTCCTCCCCGAGGCGCGCAGCCAGTCGAGCAAGGTGGTGTCGGGCGAGATACCCTGCAACCGCACGGCTTCGCCGTTCAGCGTGAATTCCAGCGACGAGTTCATGTTTCCGGGTCCGTTAAACTCCTACGCTCCGCCCCAAGAGTCGAGACGGATGCTCCGAAAAACTTGCACCGGGCCGCGCCGGCGTTATTCTGGAGACATAACGCTCGGGTGGTGAAATGGCAGACACGTACGTTTGAGGGGCGTATGCCGTAAGGCATGGGGGTTCAAGTCCCCCCCCGAGCACTTTTTATTTCAGCCCCTCAAAACCTCTGCAGATGCAGTATTCATGCGGGTTTACGAGGATTTGATGCAGCAGATTTCACGGATTGTTTCTACCCCGTTGTGCCCACAAATCTGTATCAAAAAGTATCAAAAAATGGGCCGCCAAAATATCTAGCGGCACCGCACCGACCCGAGCACCACCAACACCCCTGCCGCGGTCGAAGGACAACGCCTGCGCAAAGCGAAAGAACGACATCAAGCGCTCCATCCTGACCACATGCTGAAGGCGCTTGCACAGCAGGGGCGAATGGTTGCCTTTGATCTATCTTCTTGCAGCACTAGCGGGACTACGGTTCAGCCGCCCGCTTAGGAAACTTTCGCGCGCTTACGTCGGAGCCAGGGGGCGGCGCAAAGGGCGAGCAGGGCGATCGCGGCGACGTAGGTCGAGGGCTCGGGGATGGCGGTGATGGTGAAGGTGCTGTTGCCGTCATTCCAAGCTGAGGTGAATCCGCCGCTGAACTGGAACAGGCTCGTGTTGTTGATCGTGCTCCTCAGGTCGCTGCCGAAGACAAGCGTGTTACCCAAGCCGAAGTTATTGATCGTGAGCAACGCGCTCGGCGTGGTGTTGTTTTGGTAGGTGCCGAAG
>JBAXCT010000200.1:0-4575 GCA_037141375.1 Chthoniobacterales bacterium
GTGAAAGTTTCCGGAAGTTCGATGCCACGGGAAACCAATCCCGAGCAAATCCCGCGCAACTCGGCGGTATGCCGGAGCGATGCCTCGCTGTTGTCGTCGATTGTTTCGACGGCGCAGGCGCGCCCGACGAGATAGGGCTCGCTTTGGGGGAAACTTTCGAAGCGCACCCGCCCGAGCCCCTGCAAAATGAGCTGGCTGGTGCCGTCCGGCTGACCCACGCACGCCCGCACGAGCCCAGCCCCGGCCACCGGGAAGATGCTTTCCTCGCCGGTGTCGGGCCGCACCATGCCCACCGCGAAGATGCGGTCGCCAGCCAGCACCGAGTCGAGCATGCGGCGGTAGCGCGGCTCGAAGATATAAAGTGGCAGCAGGGCGTGTGGAAAGAGCGTGACGCCGGAAAGAGCCATGACCGGCATGGAGGAGGGCAGGCGGATGGAATCGTCAGTTTTCACTCTCAAGGAAACTTACGCCGGATTGGGCGCAGAGGGATCATTTTTTTCTGGTCGGCTTTTTCGCTTCAAGAGGGAGTGGTTGATTGGCTAAGTTAGCCGGATGCCTGAAGCCCCGAAATACCGCCGTGTGGTCCTCAAGCTCAGCGGCGAGGCTTTGCGCGAACCGGGGAGCAAAGACAACATTTCGCCCCAGATCGTCGGTGCCATCGCAACCCAGATCAAAGAAATCCTCGGCTTCGGCGTGCAGATCGCCGTGGTCATCGGCGGAGGAAACATCTGGCGCGGTCTCGCCGCCTCGCACCGCGGCATGAACCGCACCACAGCCGACTACATGGGCATGCTGGCCACCGTGATCAACGGGATGGCTCTCATGGCCGGCTTGGAGGACATCGGTGTGGCCACCCGCGTGCAGACGGCCATCGAGATGAACAATGTGGCCGAACCCTTCATCCTGCGCCGCGCCCTGCGCCATTTGGATCGCGGCCGCGTCGTCATTTTTGTCGCAGGCACAGGCAACCCGTTTTTCTCCACCGACACCACCGCCGCCCTGCGCGCCAACGAGATTGCGGCGGATGTCATCCTCAAGGCCACGAAAGTCGACGGCATCTACGATGCGGACCCCAAAACCAATCCCAGCGCCAAAAAATTCGACAATATCACCTTCACCGAGGCCCTTCAGCGCCGATTGCAGGTTATGGATTCGACCGCTTTCAGCCTTTGCATGGACAATAAGATGCCCATAGTGGTCTTCGATATGACATCCTCGGGGACCATCAAGCGGGCGGTGCTGGGCGAACCGGTGGGCACCTTGGTGTCGGGAACCTGATTTTATGGACGAGATACTTTTCAGCGCGGAGGAAGGGATGGACAAAGCCCTCGATTTCATGAGGCACGAGTTTTCTACGGTACGGACCGGCAAAGCTTCGCCTTCGCTGGTCGAGGGCATCGACGTCGAGGCCTATGGATCGAGCATGAAGCTCAAGCAACTCGCGCTCATCACCACGCCGGAACCCCGCCTGATCGTCATCACCCCGTTCGATGTCTCCATCTCCAAGGCCATCGAGAAGGCGATCAATGAGTCGAAGATCGGAATCACGCCTTCGGTCGACGGCAAAATCATCCGCCTGCCTATCCCCGAACTCAGCGAGGAACGCCGCAAGGATCTGGTCAAAACCATCAAGACCATGGCGGAGGAAACGCGTGTGCGCATCCGTGCGGCCCGCCGCCACGCGATGGACACGGCCAAGAAAATGGAGAAGGAAGGCGGCCTCACGGAAGACAACCTCAAGAGCGCGGAGGCGCAGATCCAAAAGCTGACCGACAAACACGTCGGAGATGTCGATTCCTACGTGGATTCCAAAGAGGCCGACATCATGCGCGTGTGAGGTCTGGCCAAACAACTATGCGACTACTTTTTCTGATCCTTCTGGCCTGCCTGCCGTCGCTCGGCTTTGCCGAGGTCGTGCGTCCCGCCCCCGATTTTGGCTGGCTCAAGTCCGGCGAGAAGGCGGCCTCGCTGAAAAGCCTGCGCGGGCAGCCTGTGGTGCTCGTGGTGGCGCTGTCGCCGCGTCAACGCGCCTTCCGTGCGCAGGTCGGACAGCTGCAGAAGGTCTACCAGCTCCTCGGCAACGACGAGATGGTTGCGGTCGTTGCTTTCACCGCGGAGCCCGGCCTGATCCGCTCGAACATTCCCTTTGTCCTAGCCGCCAATCCGGCGGCTGTCTCCTCCGCTTACGGAGTGTCGAGTGACTTCGCGATTTTCGTCATTGGCAAGGACGGCAACCTCGACGCGCTCTCAGAGCGCGTCCTTCCCGGCCAGCGCATCATCGACATCATCAAAAACTCTTTCGCCGTGCAGCACGACAACCGCCGCAGCGGCTAGCGCGCGGCTTGGCTCACCGCCTCCGCCGTGCGCAGTGCGGTGGCGTTGCCACGGACATCATGCACGCGGAAAATCCGCGCTCCCAGCGACCAGCCCATTGCAGTCAGCGCGGCCGTCGCCGCATCGCGTTCAGCTGGTTCCTTGCCCACTCCGATAATACCGAGGAAAGATTTACGCGAGGCACCAAGCAACACCGGTCGTCCTCCCACGGCCAACTCCCCGAGCGAGGCGATGAGTTGCAGGTTCTGCTCCGGTGTCTTCCCGAAGCCGATGCCCGGGTCGACGGCCAGATTTTCTCCCGGTATCCCGGCCTCGATGGCCGCAGCCAAACGCGAGCGGAGATAAGCATGAACCTCGCGCACCACGTCGGAATATCCCGTGTCGAGTTGCATCGTGCAGGGTGTGCCGCGCATGTGCATGAGGACGACGCCTGCTTTGCTATCCGCCGCCACTTCCGCCATGGCCGGGTCTCCGGTCAGCGCCGTGACGTCATTGATGATCTCCGCACCCGCATCCATCGCGGCACGCGCGACTGATGCCTTCGATGAGTCGATGCTCAGCGCCACGCCGGTTTTTGAGGCCAACGATTTGATGACCGGGATGACGCGCCTCAGCTCCTCATCGGCCGGCACGGTTGCCGCGCCGGGGCGCGTCGATTCGCCGCCGACATCGATGATCTCCGCGCCCTCCGCCGCTAGACGTAGCCCGTGTTCGACCGCTTTTTCCACGGAGCTGAAAGAACCGCCGTCCGAGAACGAGTCGGGTGTGACATTGAGGATGCCCATGAGCACGCCGTGCTCGCCGAGAGTGAACACGCGCCGGCGGGTGCGCCAGATCATGCCAGGCGGATGGAAGCCGAGCGTCCATGCGCGTCGAGACCTTCCACGCGCGCGAACGCTTCGATGGTGCTGACTGACTTGGCCAAAGCTGCGCGGCTGAATTCCACCACACTGGTGCGTCGCTGGAACTGCTCAGCCGTGAGCCCGGCGAACGATTTGCCCGCGCCGCCCGTGGGAAGCTCGTGGCTCGGACCGGCGAGAAAATCGCCCGCCGCCACCGGCGAGTAGCCCCCGAGGAAGAGCGCGCCCGAGGTAGTGAGCTTCGTGGCAAGTGCCTGTGGATTTTTTACCTGCAGCGAGACGTGCTCGGATGCGAAATTATTGGCGAGCGCGATGATGTCAGTGAGGCGCGGCACCAGAACAAGGGCGGCCGAGCGCAGGGATTTTTTCAGGATGGCCCCGCGGGTGAGTTCGGCGGCTTGCCGCTCGACTTCGCATGTCACAGCTTTCAGCAGAACGTCGGAGTCGGTGAAAAGCAGAGCGATGCTGTCGGCACCATGCTCCGCCTGGGCCAGCAAATCGGCAGCGACCCACGCGGGATTGGCCGCACGGTCGGCGATGACAAGAATTTCGCTCGGTCCGGGAAGCAGGTCGACCGCGACCCGCCCGAAGAGCTGGCGCTTGGCCTCGACCACGTAGCTGTTGCCAGGTCCGAAAATTTTCACCACGGGCCTAATCATCTTTGTCCCACAGGCCAGCGCCGCCACGGCCTGCGCACCGCCCACGCGATAAACCTCCGTGGCTCCGGCTAAATGAAGCGCGCCGAGCAGGGCCCGGTTGACCTCTCCGTCCGGTCCGGCGGGAGTGACCGCGACAATGTCAGGTACCCCGGCCGCCGCGGCCAAGGTGCAGGTCATCAGCGCCGTCGAGACAAGCGGGGCCGTTCCGCCGGGCACATAGATGCCGACTCGGTCGAATGCGTCGAAGCGCTCGCCGACCTTGGCTCCCTGGGCATTGCGGGCGGACCAGCTGCGGCGCAGGCTCCTTTGGGTGAAGCCGCCGATATTTTTGTGCGCAGCTGTCAAAGCGCGCTTTGTCGGCACGTCGAGGGATTTCCATGCTGCGGACATTTCTTTCCGCGAGACATGCATGTCGCCGGCGGCAAGCTGCGGTCCGCCGAATTTGCGCGTGAAGCGCAGCACGGCAGCATCACCTTCACGCTCCACTGCAGCGATGATGTCCCGCACGGTTTTCTCCACCGCGGGCGAGGCCTTGGCGCGGCGATCGAGCGAGCGCAGGAAGTGCGGGTAGTTTTTATCGCGAGGACGGACGATGCGCATACGAATATAGTGAACGACGCGCGCGCTGCGGGCAATGCGCGGTTAACCGTTCCAGCGGAATTCCAGCGGCTTGGCGATGTCCGGATGCAGGCTCTGGTGAACCGGGCAAGTGAGGGCCGTCT
>JBAXCT010000201.1:0-4518 GCA_037141375.1 Chthoniobacterales bacterium
CGATGCGGTCATCGCCATGTTCGGTGCACCTCTGCCGCGCGCGGACCACGCCGCATCCGCCTGCCGCGCGGCCCTTGCCGCGCAGGAGGCACAGGCCAGATTGCGGGAGAGGTGGACGCAAAGCGGACGCCGGTTGCCGGCCGAGGTCATGTCGATGCACACGAGGATCGGGCTCAATACCGGTTTGGCCGTGGTCGGGAATATCGGCTCCCCGCTGCGTTTCAACTACACCATGATGGGCTCGGCGGTGAACTTGACCCAGCGCCTCGAGTCGGCTGGTTCGCACTACGGGGTTGGTATTATCGTGTCTTCCGTTACAGCCTCCGCCGCCCTGCGTGATGACCGCGAGCTTGTCTTTCGTCCGCTGGACCGGATCTTGGTCGCCGGCCAGCAGGAAGCGGTGGATATTTTCGAACTGCTCGGGCGAGGGGAGGATGCGCGGCGGGCCAATCACGCGCGGATGGAAGCTTACGCGTCAGCCCGTCAGCTTTATCTGGAGGGACGCTGGTCCGAGGCGGGCGAGGCATTCTTGTCCGCTTCACAGCTGGAAATATCCGTAGGCCGCAAAAATCCTTCCCTGGTCATGGCCAATCGTTGCGAGGCATTTGCGCTGGAGGGAAAGGACCGCGTGTCCGCCTTCAGCGTGCCCAAGCACTGATCCTGAAACCGTAGTTGATCGTTGAAGAACGAGAGTTCAGGGACATGGGTTCACCTGCATCGAGAAGTCGTCGTATTTCAAACTCACTAGACCTCAACCGTAAACTCTCAACGCTCTTTCTAGCCTGATCGCGGGTACGCAGGCTCGTGCGCCTGGCCTCACTTCTCGCTGAAGACGCCGACCTTGCGGAATTTTTCGTAACGCTGCTCGAGCAGTTTTTTTGGCGGCATGCGGGAGAGCTCGTCGAGCGCCTCCGTGATGGATTGGCGCAGAAATTCGGCCGCCGCGGCGTGGTCATGGTGCGCGCCGCCCTGCGGTTCCGGGACGATACCATCGACCACCCCCAGTTCCTTGAGGTCGGCTGCGGTCAGCTTGAGGGCCTCCGCTGCTTCGGGCGCATGGCTCCGGTGCTTCCACAAAATCGCGGCGCAGCCCTCCGGGCTGATCACCGAGTAGTAGGCGTTTTCCATCACGAGCACGCGGTCGGCCACGCCGATGCCGAGCGCGCCGCCCGATCCGCCCTCGCCGATGATCACGGCGACGATCGGCGTCTCCAGCAGCATCATTTCGCGCAGGTTCACCGCGATGGACTCCGCGATGTGGCGCTCTTCCGCGCCGATCCCCGGGAAGGCTCCCGGTGTGTCGACCAGCGCCACGAGGGGCAATTTGAATTTCTCGGCCAGACGCATCAGGCGCAGGGCCTTGCGGTATCCCTCCGGATGAGCACTGCCGAAGTTGCGCCGGATATTTTCCTTGGTATCGCGGCCCTTCTGGTTGGTCACCACGACGACCGGTCGCCCGCCGATCTTGGCCAATCCGCACGGCATCGACGCGTCATCTCCGAAAAGGCGGTCGCCATGGAGTTCGGAAAAGTCGGTGAAGCAAAGGTTCAAATAATCCAGCGCGTAAGGGCGAGCCGTATGCCGCGCGATCTGCACGCGCTGCCATGCGGTCAAATTCTCGTAGATCTCCCGCCGGAGTACTCCGATCTTCTGCTCCATCTTGCGGACCTCCGGGGCGAAGGAAAGGTCGGTTCCCTTGGCCTTTTCCCGCAGGCTCTCCAGACGCTCCTCCAGTTCGGTGATCGGTTTCTCGAATTCCAACGGCACGACTTTCATCCAACCTGATTTTGACCGGAACCGCGCCGCAGGGCAGCACAAAATTTATGCCCCTGATAGGCCCTTGACATCCGTATGGGGAGCCGCGGACTGGGACGATTCAGAGTAGCCCCCGCCTCTTCCACTCGTCGACATTGCCGCCGGCGGAGCGCTGGGCGGTGTCGAAGGCGAGTTTGAGGAGGGAGACCTCCCAGGCATCGTCCACGCTTTCGATCACCGCGCGTCGCGTTGACCCCTCGGCCCGCGCCTCTCGGATCACGCCCTCGACGATTTTCTCGAGATCCCCGCTGACCACTTCCTCCTGCAGGTTGCTCTTGGTAAACTGGAATCCGTAGCGCAGGAACTGCAATCCAGCGCCTTGCTCCTCCAGCCATTCAGCAAACTCGCGGGCCTTCTCGCCGAAGCCATCCAGCATGATCTTGGCAAAATGCTGCGGAGCCATGATGCGCGGGCGCTCCGCCTGCAAGGTCCCGCGGCGCAATCGTACGTGGTTGACCTGATCCATCAGCTCGCTGACCAAAACAAAATCGAAAGCCGTCGATCCGAAGGTCTCGATGAGTCCGCTCGGCTCGACGTGCGTCTTGGTGTTTTCCAACGCATAAATGAAACTGTCGCGATCCATGGGCGCAGGGCAAACGATAGGGCTAACGCGGGAGGATGCAAGAATTGGAGCTGGTTGCGTTGGACGCCGCCGGTCCTGCCGCTACAATGTCTCCCTCATGGCCACGCCCGATCCAGCCGCTTCGCCCAAGCGTGTCAACCTCCGCACGCCGGAGGTGATGGAGGCAGTGCAGGCCGCCGTGGAATCCCACTACCACAGCCCGATGGTGGATCGCCTGCGCGCGGCGGGAGGGGTCGCCGTCTTCGGCGAGGTCACCGTGCGCTTGGCCAAGCAATTCGGATTTTGCTACGGCGTCGAGCGGGCCATCGATCTGGCCTACGCGGCGCGCAAGGTTTTTGCCGACCGCAATCTCTATCTCGTCGGAGAAATCATCCACAATCCCGACGTCAACGCGCAGCTCGCCGCCATGGGTATCCGCAATCTCACCGGCAAGGACAAGGTCGTGGCTGTCGACACGCTGACGCCCGAGGATGTCGTCATTATCCCCGCCTTCGGCGCCGAGATGGCGCTACAGGAGCGCATCAAGGCCCGCGGTTGCCAGATCGTGGACACGACCTGCGGCGATGTGATGAGTGTGTGGAAGCGGGTCCGGCAATACGCGAATGACGGCGTGACCTCCATCATCCACGGCAAGGCCGATCACGAGGAGACGCGCGCCACCAGCTCGCGCGCCCGCGACCGGGCCGGGCACGGGCACTTTGTCGTGGTCTATGATTTGGCCGAGACCGATGCGGTCTGCGATTACCTGCGCGAGGGTGGAGATCGCGATACCTTCCTTGCGAAATTCGCCGGCGCGCGCTCGCCGGATTTCGATCCGGATGTCCACCTCAAAAAAGTCGGGGTGGCCAACCAGACGACCATGCTGCGCTCGGAGACCGAGGAGGTGCAGCGCCGCATCCGCGCCGCCGTAGTGGCGCGCGATGGCTCCGATGAAAATTTTCGCGTCTTCGACACCATATGCGGCGCTACCCAGGAGCGGCAGGACGCGCTCTTCGAGATGCTGCGGCAACCGCCCGACCTCATGCTTGTCGTGGGCGGCTACAACAGCTCGAACACCACGCATCTCGCCGACATGGGCAAGGAAAAAGTCCCTACCTACTTCATTCTCAACGCCGCCTGTCTGGAATCGGCGGACCTCATCCGGCATTATGACACTCATCGGCGCGAACAGATTTCTTCGGCGGATTGGTTGCCGTCTGGGCCCCTGAGCGTCGGCATCACGGCCGGCGCCTCGTGCCCGAGCAATCTCATCGAAGATGTGCTGCGGCGTTTGCTCGGCTTGCGGGGGATCCCGCTCGAGGCCTGAGCCGCTCAGAGTTCGCGGCGCAGGATCTCGATCCCCCGGCCATTGGTCACCGCCTCCTCGAAATGCACAAAGCCGTGCCGGCGGAATATATTTTCGGCCGACTCGGTGAACACGTAGAGATCAGCGACCCCGTTGCGCCTCGCCAACTCGAGGGCCGCCGCGACGAGGCGGCTGCCATGACCGCGCCTGCGCTCACCCGGTATCACGTAAAGACTGGCCAGCCACGGGTCGAGATCCGTGCGCGCCTCGCAGTCACCGTGGACCACGCTGACCGAGCCGATCAGCCTCCCGCTCCCGCGCAGGATGAGAGTCGCGGGCAGGGAGCCATCGGTTCTCTGCCGCCCGAATTCCGCGAGGGCCGTTTCCTCGTTCCATTCGCGGTAAAGGTGGCGCCATTCCTCTGCATGGAGCCCCGCAAGTTCGGCGGCCTCCGGCGAACTTCCGTCGAGAAACGCTAGCGACAATCCGTTCAAGCGGCGCGCGGGATCGTGGTGACAAGCACGTTGCAGTGGCCCGCGCCTTCGGGCGATGTCGGCGCCTCGCTCCCCGCTGCCAGCAAGAAAAAGTCTCCGATGCGAAAGACGTCATCTCCGCATCGAGCCGAGCCCTCTACGACTGTGACGATGGCGAAGTCTCCGGGTTCGTTCAGCGTGGTCGGACTGTCAATCCGGCGTTTCTCCACCCAGAAATGTTCGCACTCAGCCACCACGCCCGATTCGGTATGAGTCAGCGTCGGCTCGAAGTCGGTGAAATCGGTCGATTGCATCGACTCCGCGATGTGCAGTTCGCGCGGCTTGCCGTCGAGTCCCGCGCG
>JBAXCT010000202.1:0-4514 GCA_037141375.1 Chthoniobacterales bacterium
GTGCACCCGGTAGGACTCGAACCTACAACCAATTGATTAAGAGTCAACTGCTCTACCATTGAGCTACGGATGCGTGGCTCCCTCGCAGGAAGAGTCAGATTGCAATGACCAAGCTGCGTGCTCAAGGAAAAACAGGGCGGGATCCTTGAGGGCTGATAAAATAACGCAAGAATCTGTTGCGCCATGTTGGTTTCTGGCTGATAGGCTTGGGGTTTTCCCATGCGCCCGCTGCCTACCATCGCAATCATGGCCGCCCTTTTGGCCGGCAGCCTGCCACCGCTGAGCGCCGAGGACATTCCGTTGGACAACCGGGCGCACCCGCCTGCTGTGGCCTCGCGCGATCTGACAACTCCCGCCGATTTAGGCATACCCGCCGCCGCCACGAAGCCCATCAGTCTGCCCGCTACGCAAAACCCAAGCGTAGGTTCGGTTGCCGCCACGGCCATGAATCATGAGGTCACCGCATCGCGCGCCGGGACGCGCCGAACGCCCGCTCTTTACACTGGCATTCGCACGAACCAGAGGGTTCTGGCGCTGACCTTTGACGACGGTCCGAGCGCCGAACTGACTCCGAAGCTGCTCGATTTGCTGAAAAAGGAAGGAATTCGCGCAACATTTTTTGTCATCGGCACAAACGTGCAGGCCCACCCGGAGATCGCGCGCCGCATCGTGGCCGAGGGGCACGAAATCGCGAACCACTCGTGGAGTCATCCGCAGTTGCCGCGGTTGGGGGCCGAACGTCTGGAGCAGGAAATCCAAAACACCACGGACATCATCGAGCAAACTACCGGACAGCGCGTCACGATGATGCGCCCGCCCTACGGCGCCATCAATGGACGCGTGAAGGACGCGATCATCAAAACGCACGGCCTCGACCTGCTTTTGTGGTCGGTCGATCCTCGCGACTGGACGCGCCCCGGCCCGGAGGCGGTCGAGCGGCGTCTGCTCGCGGGCGCCGCGCCCGGAGCGATCATGCTTTGCCACGACATCCATCCGGGAACCATCGCCGCGATGCCGGATACCATCGCGCAGCTCAAGGCGAAGGGGTACAGTTTCGCCACGGTGAGCGAACTGATCGCCATGGACGAACCGCCGCCGCCTAAGCCCGTTGCTGCTCCGAAGGCCAAGAAGGTCTGACGAGCCAAGCGACCGCAGGGCGAAGTTCCCTGCCTCAGGCGAAAGCCCACCCCCATGCTCCACACCTCCGCAGTTCTCAGCACGACCGGACTCGGTGCATTGTATTTCATCTCGGCACCGGCGGCAGGCGTTGCCCTCGGCCTCGGATGGCCGTTGTCGGCGGCCCTTTCGTGGGCCGGTTATTCCGCCGCCGGGCTGATCGTCGCGATCATCGGCCATTACGCGCGCGATTGGATGAAGCGCAAGTTCAACGTCCAACCCAACCGCGCAAAAAACCGTATTTTTTGGAAATGCTGGGAGAAAGGCGGCCTGCTCGGTCTCGGTCTCATCGCTCCGGTCACCATCGGACCGAAGGGCGCATGCGTGGTCGGGCTCGCTCTCGGGGAAAAGCCTGTACCTTTGGTCATCGCGATTTCGCTCGGCGCAGTGCCGTGGGCCCTAGGGCTGTCTCTGGCCACGGCCTCGGCCTTTTCACTGGTCCATTGAGTCCCGCGCGGAAACACGACAATCAGGCTCCAACTGTTTAAACTACCTGCCGTCGCTTCCGGGAAAATTCGCGATATACTGAAAGTCAGGCGGTCCCACCATGCGCAAAGATAAATTCGTCTTCCACGATTCTTGGGGCGGGCGTTGGCGCAAATTCAAAGCGGCCGCGATCGTGACGTCCGTTTTGCTTCTCGTCGCCTTGGTTCTTTTTATCCGATCCCTTTTCCTGATTCCACCGCTGGCTACTACCGGGCTGCTTGACGGGCTCAGATCGAAGACACGCGCAACCGATCGGGTCCATCAGGCTGCGCCGCCCAGCGAGACCGACCGCATACTTTCCAATCTGCGCGGAAAAACCGGAATACCGCCGGTCGCGGCCAATGCCCAAGCCTCGAAAAACGAGATCCCGATCCGTGCGGCGTTTTTCGTCGGGTGGGATGCAGCAGCGCTCGCCTCGCTGCGCGAGCACCAGTCGCTCATCACCCATTTATGCCCGGAGTGGTTGAGCTTCACGGATCTGGCCGAGGGACCGGTCGAGGACGCGGATGCCGCACTGGATGTCCTGCCGCGGGAAGCGCCGTACAAGCTCATCCCTGTTCTTTCGAACCTGCGCGGCAGCGAGCGCGTCCCCGAAGCAATCGAATCTCTGGCTCTGGCCGATGACGAAACCAAGGAAAAGTTTGTCGCGCAACTCGCGAGCCGGCTCCGCCGTGTCGGGGCGTCGGGCGTGGTGCTCGATTGGCAGGAACTCGAACAGGGTGCCGACCACGAACTCAGCCAGTTGGTCACCTGCATCGCGCGCGGATTGCGCCGCGAAGGTCTGGAGACATGGCTCTGCATCTCGCCTGATGCGGCATTTGTGCAATGGGATTTCGAGCAACTCGCCGGTCAGGTTGATCGCTTCATCGCTTTGTTGCATGACGAGAATGGGGAGACCGATCCCGCAGGTCCGATCGCCTCGCAGGATTGGTTCGATGGCTGGCTTGAGGTGATCGGACGCAGCGGCCATGCCGGTAAGTGGATCATCTCGCTCGGCACCCATGGCTCCGATCACGCCGAGGGAACAAAATCGGGCGAGGAAATTTCCTTCGCCGATGCCATGAGCCGCGCCGGCAACTCCGGAACGGCACGCCTGCGCACGGGGGCGCCCTCTTTCAACGGCACATTCTCCTATTTTTACGGCGGCGAAGCGCACGAGGTCTGGTTTCTCGATGCCGCTTCCTTCGCCAACGAATGGAATGCGGTCCGCGACGGGGGCTTCGGCGGTGTCGCGATCAACCGAATGGGACTGGAAGACCCTTTGATCTGGAAGATCTTGGCCCGCAATGGACGGGCCAGTGCAGATATTCTGGGAACGGAAATTCCAGGTGGCCAGGCGGTGACCTCCATCGGGCAGGGCGAAGTGGTCAACCTCGATCCGACAAGTTTCGCCGGCCGCCGTTCCTCTTCGACGGATAGTTCGGGACGGATATCTTGCCAGTACGAAACGCCGCCAGCCCACCCGACTCTGTTCCGCATGGGCAGCGACCGGAAGGATCTGGTGTGCCTCAGCTTCGATGACGGGCCCGATCCGGAGTGGACGCCAGCCATTCTCGACATCCTCAAGTCGCGCGGCGCCAAAGCGATTTTCTTCATCGTGGGCAATCAGGCCGAGCAATACCCGGACCTCGTGAGGAGGATCGCGGCCGAAGGTCACGAGATCGGCAACCACTCCTACTCGCACGCCAATCTCGCCAAGTTGCCGGCGTCATTGATCAAGCTCGAACTCAACGCCACGCAACGGCTCATCGAGTCACTCACCGGAGTATCCACCGCACTTTTCCGTCCTCCCTACGACGCCGATTCACGGCCGACCGGGCTCGATGAACTGATCCCCATACGCATCGCGCAATCGCTGGGCTATACAACCGTCCTGGAGAATATCGATCCGCGCGATTGGCAGGAACCCACGGCGACCGATTTGCTCGACCGCATCAAGGAGGCGCGAGGTTCCGGAAGCATCATCCTGCTGCACGATGGTGGGGGCGACCGCAGCGCCACTGTCGAAGCGCTGCCGCGCATACTCGACTACCTGCAGGAACGCGGAGACCGCGTGGTCTCGCTGAGTGAACTGGTCAGCATCGACGAGAAGGAACTGATGCCGCCGGTGCCAGCGGCACAGAACGGAGTCGTATTTTTCACCGGTGGAGCGGGTTTCGGAACCATCCGCTTTGTCCAACGCCTGCTCTACGCCTTTCTCGTCACTACCAGCGTTCTGGTTATTATCCGGACTGTGCTCGTCGTGGCGCTGGCTTGTCAGCACCGGAAACACACGCCGGCCGCGCTGTCTCCCAGTTCTCCCCTCTCGATCATTATTCCCGCGTGGAACGAGGCAAAAGTGATCGCCCAAACCGTGCGCTCCATGCTCGCATCGGACTACGCTGGCCCTCTCGAGTTGCTGGTGGTGGACGACGGATCATCAGACGGCACGGCGGCTGCCGTCGAGGCGCTGCGTGATCCGCGCGTGCGGCTGATCCGGCAGGCAAATGGGGGAAAATCCCAGGCGCTGCAGCACGGTGTCGCGGAGGCGACCGCCGACATTCTGGTGTTCGCCGATGCCGACACCCAATTCGATCCGGCGGCCCTACGCCATCTGGTCGAGGCTCTCCGCGATGAAAAAACGGGAGCTGTCTCTGGTCAGGCACGAGTGGGCAACACGCGGAGCTTTATCGCGCGCTGCCAGGAGCTCGAATACCTTTGCAGTTTCAATCTCGAGCGTCGCGCCTATGCGGTGTGGAACTGCATCACCGTCGTGCCGGGTGCAATCAGCGCAATCCGTCGCGAGGCAATCATAGCCGCCGGGGGATTTTCGCATGACACGCTCGCCGAGGATACCGACCTCACGTTGGCCA
>JBAXCT010000203.1:0-4494 GCA_037141375.1 Chthoniobacterales bacterium
GGTTGGTCTTCGTCACCTCGATGTAGTAACCAAAAACGGAGTTGTAGCGGATTTTCAGCGACTTGATTCCGGTTCGCGCGATTTCGCGGTCCTGCATCTCCGCAATCCACCGACGTCCCTCCGTGCCGGCGCGGCGCAAATTGTCGAGATCCGCATCGTATCCCTCGCGGATCATTCCGCCGTCGCGGACCGAGGGGGGCGGATCATCGACGAGCGCAGCGGCGAGAAGTTCGACCAGCTCATCGAAGGTGACGATGGGCGCGGCGAGCGAGAGAAGAGGCGAATCGGGCCCTTCGATCAAGGCGCCGCGCAGCGAGGGCAGCAGGGCCAGCGATGCGCGCAGGGCGACGAGATCCCGCGCATTGCCGGAGGCCAGACTGAGGCGCGAGACTGCACGCTCCATGTCGCGGATCTCGCGCAGGATATCGCGGACCGCCGCCAGACGCGTTTCGTCGCGGCAGAAGGCCTCCACCAGATCCTGCCGTGCGATGATCGCCTCGAGCTGGCGGAGCGGCTGCAGGATCCACTCTCGCAGCAGGCGGGCTCCCATCGGGGTGAGGGTGCGGTCGACAGCTTCGCGCAGGCTGGTCCCGTCCGTCCCCCGTGCCTCGACCAGCTCGAGATTGGTTTGCGTGACGGTATCGAGAAGAAGGAATTCCTCGGCGTGCCACGGCTTGGGCGGCGCGATATGTTGCGCGTTGCGCCGGAGACTGCGCGTGACGTAGTGAAGCAGCGCACCGGCGGCCCGCACTCCTTGCGGCAGCGCGGTGCAACCGAAACCGTCGAGTGATTGCACGCGGAAGTGGTCGCGCAGCAGCTCGCCGGCTTGGACAGGGTCGAAGGCAAATGCTTCGTGCGCGGTGGAGGCAGAAGCCAGCGTGTCCTCGGCGCCTTCCGGGACCAGAATCTCGCTCGCTTGGAGCCGGGCCAGCTGATCGCCGAGAAGTTGCGCTGTCTCCATCTCCGCCAAACGGAACTCGCCGGTGCTGAGATCAAGCCATGACAGTCCGAAAGTTTTGCCCGGGCAGACCGCGGCGATGAAGTTGTGCCGCCCTTCCTCGAGCCCGAAGTCATCGAGCGTTCCCGCGCTGAGGATGCGGGAAATTTCCCGCCGCACGAGTTTGCCCGGGGTGACCTCTCCGACCTGATCGCAAATCGCAACGCGCTTTCCCGCTTCGACCAGTCTGGCCACGTACGTCCGCGCGCTGTGGTAGGGCACGCCGCACATCGGCGTGTCACCGCGTTTGGTCAGCGCCACGTTGAGCAGAGCCGACACCTCTTTCGCATCGTCAAAAAACATTTCGTAAAAATCGCCGAGGCGGAATAGCAGCAGGGTGTTCGGCGGAAGTTCCCGCCGGATCTCCTGGTATTGCCGCATCATCGGCGTGGGTTTGTCGGCGGCCATGGGATGAGGAGTATAAAACCGGAGGCGGCCGCCTAACGCGGTCCGAAAGTGACCTGCATCGTGACCTCCCGGGAGATCACTGTCTCGCCGCCTTGGATATCGAGTTCCGGCGGAGGGGCTGCCGCCTCTGCCATCATGGCCTGCATGCGGGGCATGGGAACGGGGCCGCCGCTTTGGCCTGTGGCGTCGATGGCGCGGATGCCTGTCCAGTCCAAGTTGAGTGCCGCCAGCAAATTGCGCGCTTGCGCCTCGGCGTCCTTCGCGGCGGCGGCCAGCGCTTCATTCTCCGCCTTGCGCCGCTCTTCGTCGGAAGGCTCGGTGGACATGCCGGAAACTGAATTCGCCCCGAGGCCCATCATCGATGAAATAATGCGTCCCGCGTCTTCGACCGGTGCCCTGAAATTTATCGCGACCTGACCGAAGTAGCCCGTGATCTTCGGTGGAAGGGGGCGTTTGCCCGGAACCAAGGGCTCATGGCTGAACTCCGGACGGATGCTCACCGCGGTGGTTTGCAAACCTTCGACTTGCTGCTCCTTGAGGGCGCCGGTGACCGCCTGCGAGCGACGTGTCACGTCCTCGCGCACACCAGCCTCCTCCTGGCCTGCCGCGTCGAACCCCAGTTGGATCACGGCGCGGGTGTTGGCCACGCGTGACTCGCCGCGTCCCTGCACAGTGAGAAAAGGTGGCAGGTCGTTGTTTTGCGGACCGGATTGGGCGCGGACCGACGGCGCGGCGCACGCGGCGAGGAGTATGAGGATGGTGGTTTTCATGGTTTCAGGTGTTGGCGGAAACAGGATTGCTGCGGCGGAGGCGTCCGCGGCTTCGCGCGAGGGCGCGCATATCGACGGCGACATCGTCCTTCTCGTAAATTTCGCGGCCGATTAGGTGCTCGACGATGTCTTCGATGGAGACCACGCCAACAAACCCGCCGTATTCGTCGACCACCACCGCCATCTGCTGGTTGGCCGAGAGCAACGTCTGCAGCGCGCTGGTCGCGGTGGCCATCTCGGGCACGAAGGACACAGGTTGCTTTAACTCCTTCACCGTCCGCGACCCTTGTCCGGTGGCGATGCTCTGCAGGATATCGCGGCGGCGGACCAATCCGCCGATCTCGTCGAGGTTGCCGTCGTGCACCGGCATGCGGCTGAAGCGGATGCTCGGGTGCTCGGCAAGAACGTCCGCGGCGGTCAGATTTTCCTCGATCGTCACCACCACGTTGCGCGGGGTCAGGATTTCGGCCACGCGGGTGGCGGAAAGACTGAGTGCATTTTGGATGAGGTCACGCTCCCCGCCAGTGAGCGTTCCATCGCGCGCCCCCTTCTCGGCGAGGAGCACGATCTCTCGATCCGAGGTGCCCTCCTCGGGCTTGCGGCGAATGAAGGCGCGGACGACCATGTTGCAGGCATGGGTGAGCGGGCGCAGCAGGCGCCGCATCCAGTAAAGCGGGAGGGCTGCGTGCTTCTGCAAAACCTTGCGGTAGGCGACGCCCAGATTCTTCGGGACAACCTCCGAAAAAACCAGGATGGCCAGCGTCATGATGGCGGAAACGACCCCGAGAGCCGCTTCACCGAAAATCTTCGTCGCCATGCCGCCGACCATCACCGCCCCGAGGGTATTGGCGATGGTGTTGACTGTGAGGATGGAAGAAATGGTCTCCTCCATGTGGTCGCGGGAATCCTCGAACAGCTTTCCGCGCCGCGGGTTGCGTTCCTTCAGCACCTCCACTTCCGCAGCCGTGGTGCTCAGAAACATGGCCTCTAGAAGCGAGCAGCAAAACGAGAGGCCGAGTGTAAATACAACGGCAAAGGCAAAGGCGATCATGTCTCGAAGATGCTCACGGCGAGAAAGGGGAATTATGTCATTGCAGGCATCCTGCGGCAATGGTTTGCGCCTTGATCATCGGTCGCCCAAGGCCGATGCTGAAGGCCCTGTCCAGAGTAAAAACCCATGAAAAAGACCATTTTCTTGCTCGCAGTTTTTGTTTCCTCCGCGCTTGCCGACAATGCGGGGGTGCAACTCTCTCACGTGCCCGCCTGGGCCGGGTCCGCCGTCTGGTATCAGATTTTCCCCGAGCGCTTCCGCAACGGCGATCCATCGAATGACCCGACCCGCGAGGACCTCGAGATTCCGTTTCTGCCGGGCAAGAATTGGGAGGTCACGCCATGGACCCGCGATTTCTATGACCGCAGCCAGTGGGAAAAAGACATCGGGGGCGACTTTTACGAGAACGGCGTTTTCCACCGGCGCTTCGGTGGCGACTTGCAGGGGGTGCTCGACAAGCTGGATTACCTGCAAGACCTCGGCGTCAACACGATCTACTTCAATCCCGTCTTCTACGGACGCTCCGTCCACAAATACGACGGCAACACATTCCACCACATCGACCCGAACTTCGGACCCGACCCCAAGGGCGACTTTGCCATCATCCGCGAGGGAGGAGAGACGGCCGACCCCACCACGTGGAAGTGGACCGCCGCAGACAAACTCTTCCTCGACCTGGTCAAGCAGGCGCACGCGCGCGGCATGCGCGTGGTCATCGATGGCGTCTTCAACCACAGTGGTCGCGATTTCTTTGCCTTCCGCGACATCCGCATGAACGGCGATCGCTCTCCCTACGTCGACTGGTATTACATCACCTCGTGCGACAACCCGCAGACCCGCCGCAACGAGCTGCGTTACAAGGGATGGGCCGGGTTCTTCACTCTTCCCGAGTTCCGCAATAACGAGGATGGCACCGACCTGCATCCAGGACCCAAAAAATACATCTTCGATGCGACCAAGCGTTGGATGGATCCGGACGGGGACGGACGCGCGGATGACGGCATCGACGGTTGGCGGCTCGACGTGTCCGAAGAACTTCCGGACAAATTCTGGCGCGATTGGAACAGCTTTGTTTTCCAGACCAACCCGCAGGCGATCACCGTAGCAGAGGTCTGGACCAACGCGGCGCACTACCTGCAGGAGACGGGCTTTTCCGCTACGATGAACTACTACGCCTTCGCCGTGCCGGTGAAGGCCTACCTGATCGACAACAGCATCAAGGCTTCGCAGTTCGGCGCGATGCTCGATGAGCGGCGAGGGCAGCTGCC
>JBAXCT010000204.1:0-4489 GCA_037141375.1 Chthoniobacterales bacterium
TTTTCGCAGCAATGCTCGGATTGCTGCCTGCCGTATCCCCAGCGGCTGAATCGTCGCCGCAGGCGGACAAGAAGCCCAACATTGTTTTCATTCTCGCCGATGACGCGGGGATCGGCGATTTCTCGACCTATGGTTGCAAGTATGGTCTCACGCCCAACATTGATCGTCTGGCCGCAGAAGGAATAAAATTTTCCCAGGCCTACAGCGGCAGCGCCGTCTGTGCGCCGTCGCGCTGCGTGCTGATGACCGGCCAGCATACGGGGCACGTTTTGCGCCGCTCCAACCAAAGTAAGGTCGGCCTGCTCTCCCTTCCGGCTGATCAACCGACCGTGGCCCGCTTGCTGCACGATGCCGGTTACGCGACCGGTGGTTTCGGCAAATGGGGGCTCGGGAATCCCGGCACAACCGGTGTGGCGGAGAAGCAAGGCTTTGATCTGTTCTTCGGTTACTACGACCAGAAGCACGCGCACGACTATTACACCGACTATCTGGTTCGCAACAGCGTGGACGTGCCCTATCAGCAGTCTGGCAAGCACACGTGGGAAGACTATTCCCACACCCGCATTGCCGATGAGACGCTCAAGTTCATCGAGGACAACAAGGACCGCCCGTTCTTCTGCTATGCCGCGTGGACACCTCCGCACGATGAATGGGTCATCCCGGACAACACCCCGTTTTCAAACCAGCCCTGGCCGGTCGAGATAAAAAATTACGCCGCGATGGTCAGCCTGATTGACAAGGACGTCGGCCGGGTGATGGAAAAACTGAAAGACCTCGGCCTCGATGACAACACACTTGTCATCTTCAGCTCGGATAACGGCGCCAACGATGAGTGCATCGAACCGCTCGGCAGCACCGGCGGCCTGCGCGGTTACAAGCGGATGCTCTACGAAGGCGGCATCCGCGCTCCCTTCATCGCCCGGTGGCCGGGCAAGATTGAGCCGGGCACGACCACCGAATTGCAGACCACCTTCGCCGATTTCCTTCCGACCGCCGCAGACGTGATCGGGGCGCCTGCGCCTTCCGGCACGGACGGCATCTCCATTTTGCCGACGTTGCTGGGTCAGAAACAAACAGAACTGCACGACTCGCTCTATTTCGAGATCTACGAGCCTTATTTCCAACAATCGGTGCGCCTGGGTGACTGGAAAGGATACCGTCTGGGCACGAAAGCGCCGCTCGAACTCTACGACCTCAAATCGGATCCCGCGGAAAAGCACGACCTTGCCGCTGCCCATCCTGACATCGTCAAGAAAATCGAGGATATCATGGTGGCTCAACACACGCCTTCACCACATTACGACGCGCCGGAACAATCCGAGAAGGGCACCAAAAAGCCCGGCCAGAAAAAGAAGGTGAAATCTGTTCCGGAAATGTTGAACGAGGAAAATGCCAAACCCGAACCCGGCAAAGAATAATCGCCAGATGCGATGCATGAACGCGCGCCGGAGATGATGGTCTTGCCATAATTCACCGGAGTCCGGTTCACCGCGCGATCTACCAACAAACCAAGAAACTAGTCCTGCGATCAGAATTCTCATGAAAGTCCTCGTTACAGGTGGAGCCGGATACATCGGCAGCATCACCACGGAAAACCTCATCGCGCAGGGACATGAAGTCGTGGTTTTTGACAATCTCTATCAGGGGCATCGCGCCGCCGTGCATCCCAAGGCTGTATTCGTGCGGGGTGATTTGGCGGTCAAAGCGGAAATCAGCGCCGCCATCGCCGAACACAAGCCGGAGGCTGTGATGCACTTTGCCGCCTACTCGCTCGTGGGCGAGTCCATGCAGAAGCCCTTCAAGTATCTCCAGGAAAACACGAATAATGGTCTCAATCTCATGGAGGCCATGTGCGACCACGGGGTGAAGAAATTCATCCTGTCCTCCACCGCCAACCTCTTTGACCAGCCCGAGCGCATGCCCATTGCGGAGGACGAGCGCATCGTCCCGGGCAGTCCGTATGGCGAGAGTAAGTTCATCATGGAACGCGCCCTGCACTGGCTGGAGAAGACGCACGGGATGAAATCCGCCTGCCTGCGTTATTTCAATGCCGCCGGCGCCAGCGAGGAACGGGGAGAGGATCACAATCCCGAGTTGCATCTCATTCCGCTGGTGCTCCAGGTTGCCCTCGGCCAGCGCGAGCACATCAGTATCTTCGGCGACGACTACCCCACGCCCGATGGGACCTGCGTGCGGGATTATATCCATGTCTGCGACCTGGCACAGGCCCACATCCTTGCCCTCGCCGCGCTGGAGCAAGGCAGCCGCACGTACAATCTTGGAAATGGCCAAGGGTTCTCGGTGAAGCAGGTCATCGAGACCGCCCGTGAAATCACCGGCCATCCGATTCCGGTGAAAATCACCCCGCGCCGCGCCGGTGATCCCGCCGTGTTGGTGGCGGCAAGCGAGAAAATCCGCACTGAACTCGGCTGGAAAGCTGAATTCCCCGATCTCAAAGACATCATCCTCAGCGCCTGGAACTGGCACCAGGCCCATCCTCACGGCTACGGCAATGCGAAAAACTAACGATCCGGCTGCTGGGAGAACCGCAGTCACCCGAGGCTTTCAATGACCTGAAGCAGGAATGAAACGCATTTTCACACTCTTGTCCTTGTCGCTATTCGCGATGTGCGGGTCTGATCTTCTCGCTGCCGGGACAAAGGCGTCGCGTCCCAACATCCTCTGGCTCATCGCCGAGGATTTCGGGCAGCACTTGGGCTGCTTCGGCACCAAGGAGGTTTGGACGCCGAATCTCGACCGGCTCGCGGGCGAGGGCGTGCTCTACACTCGGTTCTACAACGGCATGGTGTGCTCGGTGAGCCGCTCGTCGTTCATGACCGGCATGCATGCCACGAGCATTGGTGCGCAGAACCATCGGACCAAGGACAAGAAGATGCTGCCGGACGGCGTGCGCCCGCTCACCGGATGGTTGCGCGATACGGGCTATTACACGGCCAACCTGGTCGAGATGCCGGCATCGTGTGGTTTCGAGGGCTCGGGCAAGACGGACTGGAATTTTCTCTCAGCGGATAAGCCGTTCGACTCCTCCAAGTGGGAGGATCTGAAATCCCATCAGCCGTTTTATGCCCAGGTGAATTTCAGCGAGACTCACCGGCCTTTTCACGGACCAAAGAAAGCCGACCCGGCCAAATTAGAAATCCCGCCTTATTACCCGGATCACCCCGTCGTGCGGAAGGATTGGGCGGACTATCTGGATTCAGCGACCGAACTGGATCGAAAAGTCGGCGCGATTCTTGAGGCGCTGAAGGCCGACGGTCTTGCCGATGACACCATCATCGTTTTCTTCGGGGACAACGGCCAGGCACAAGCGCGCGGGAAGCAGTTCTGTTACGAGGAGGGTTTCCTTGTGCCGCTGATCATTTACTGGCCGAAGAATTTTCCCGCGCCGGCCAACTTCAAGCCCGGCACGCGCGACGCGCGCCTGATCGCCGGTATTGATCTCGCCCCGACCATGATCGACATCGCCGGGGGAGCCAAGCCGCCGAAAATGCAGGGCCGCATTTTCCTCGGTGACCGTTGCGAGCCGGCGCCCGACTACATCTTCGGCTATCGCGACCGCTGCGACATGACGGTGATGCGCATCCGCAGCGTGCGCGACCAGCGCTGGCGCTACATCCGCAACTTCACGCCTTGGGTGCCGTTCCTCGCCTTCAACAACTACAAGACGCAGAGGTATCCTGTTTGGACGCTCTGGCCCAAGCTCGCCGCCGAGGGTAAACTGACTCACGAGCAGGAATTTGCCGTGCAACCTTCGATGCCGGAGGAGGAACTCTACGACATGGAAAGCGATCCATGGGAGTTGCACAACCTTGCGAAGTCCGACCAGCCCGAGGTGAAGGAGGCGCTCGCGCGGCTCCGCGGTGTCCTTGAGAAATGGATCGTGGACACCGACGACCACGGACGTCGTTTCGAAACGCTTGCCGAACTCCAGGACGCTGATCCAAAATTCGTTCCCGCGCGCGATTGGCGTCCGCGGCCCGATACGCCGTAAGTTGGAAGGCCGCGCTTTATCAACAGAACTACTCAGCAAAATGAAATACCCCCAAACACTCATCACTGCCCTCTTACTCGCGCCGCTCGCCGCTCTCTCCGCCGCCGCGCCTTCGAACGACCACGCCAGACCCAACATCATCGTCATCATGGCAGATGACCTTGGTTCCGGCGACATGAGCTGTGCCGGCGCGACAAAGGTCCAGACGCCGAACATCGACCGGCTCGCGGCTGATGGGGTGCGCTTCACCCAAGGCTACGCGCCATCAGCGACCTGCACGCCGTCGCGCTACTCGTTGTTGACCGGTGAATACGCCTGGCGGCAGAAGACGAAGAACAATGCCATTCTGGATGGCGACGCCCCGCTTTGCATCGAGCCGGGCCGTCTCACTTTGCCGGCGATGCTCCGCGCTGCGGGTTACCAGACCGGCATCGTTGGCAAATGGCATCTCGGTCTCGGCGATGGCCAGACGCGCGT
>JBAXCT010000205.1:0-4432 GCA_037141375.1 Chthoniobacterales bacterium
GCTAGTTTTGCCCAAGGAAACACGGCCTCGAACTCCTCGTTGAGGTCGTGCACGATGAGGACCAGAGGAACTCCAAGCTTTCGGGCTGTGCGCTCGGCAAGACACATGAAGGGAGTGCCTTGCATAACCGTGACGATCACTTCAGGCCGGAATTCTCCCAGCATCTGCAGTATTTTGCCGTGTGGCGGCAGGGGAATAAGCCCAAGCGCTTGTAGGGAACACTTGTGAACATTGAGACGTGACGTCTCCAAGCGCCGCAAGGGCATCCGTAATTCCCGATATGGACAATCCAGCAACTTCGCATCCGGATGCGCCCTCGGCCCGATAACAAATAACTTCGCCACCTGCACGTCGCTGTCCCACGTTTCCTGCTCACTGCTCACTGCTTTGGTCCCTTTTAGCTTTTGGCTATGGTCTGTCTCCGCCCTAAGCTCCAGCTCAGCATGTCCGCATTTCAGCGTTTCACTTTCGCCGTATCCGGCGAACAGCCTATACAGCAATATCGCCCCGGCATTGACCGTCTGCGGAACTTCGTCCGACAGAATAAGAACACTGGAGCAAATGTTTTTCACGAGATGTTAGGCTAGCTTTGACTTCTATGCGCGGCGAAGAGTGCGTTGCCTTCCAGAAACAAATCGTCCTCGCCACCGTTGAGCTTGACGCCGCCCTCGCCTGGTGCGCCGTATCCGCGAGTGGACATGAAAACGAACTTCTCCTGCTATTCAGGCTGCGCTTCCATGAGAACAAACTTCGGCCGCAGAGCCTCGAAGTCAAAACCCTGCAGTGCAGCTATCTCGGCACCCTCCACAGCCATCTTGATCATATTTGGGCTTGCCAGCCCTCTGGCAGCCAGCACGTCCATAAAGCTCACCGATCCAAGCCAGTAGTCAGCAGCCGCATTGCGCGAAAAGCCCGTCACCTCATATCCCAGATCCTCAAAACGTCGTCGCAACCCGCTCTCGAGACGGTCTTTGGCACCGGTAATCGCTACTTTAACGATCGCGAAGAAGGTAACGGCACTTTGAACTTAGGAGCAATGTTTTTCCGAGCCCACACAAAGACATTAGAGAATTCCCATCTGCTTACAGGAATTATGCTATGGTGACTCTCGCTCGCCACAATGGATTGCCAGCAAAGCGGTGCTGCTAAACCGAGAAACTACGATTTCTTTGCAACCGCTCCTGTAACCATACGCATTACCACAAATGTGAGCAAAAAGAACAAGAGAATGTTCACAAGGTCGGCGATGACGTAGAAGTGATTTGCTTTGTAAGGAAACCATTGCCACGCCACGTCGAGCGCGTGCTTGATCATCGTTTGATAAAGCAGCACCAAAATACTGGAACAAGTTAAGAGGAAAAACATTGTGTGGTTGGTGCGGTAAGCGCAGAGCTCAGGCAGAGTAAAAAGTAGGAATACCAACCTATACTCCCAATTGAATCCGATGAGATTGCTTACGATGAAGCAACCGGCACCCACCAAAAACAGCCTAGCGGAAGCTGTTGCCGGCTCTGGTAACCGGAATGGATACTTCGCGAAGTATCGCCAAACAACAAAACCGGTGAGAAGCAAAAAAGCGTAGAAGCCTGCATGTAGCAGCAAAGCTTCAGCCGAGTCCATGCCGCACCTCTGGGATATCAAGCGGGGCAGTGAACCAAGACCATAGCTCATGTAGTGGACTGGCCGCGGAGTCCTGTCTGATACACTGAGCAATCCGTCGAACTGTAGCCCGAAACCGATAGCAAAAAGCAAAGCCGCCAGCAAAAGACGCCATCGATTCGTCCAAAGGCCACCCCTCAGACCGTAGATCCACTCACACAGGGCGCCCAAAGGAAAGACCTTCAACATACTCACCGCGAAAATAACACCAAGGCGACCGCGGGCAGTAGGCACATATAAAGCACCCAATCCTAGGAAAAGATAAATGAGCAAATCGCAATTACCACGCTCCAAGAGGAGCAACGTCGCCGGCGATACTAGAGCGAGTGCCGCCACGGCAGGCGAGCACCTCAATTGCGCCAAATACCACAAAGAAAAAGTGTAAAACGCCACAATCTGAACAACTCCGAAAAACAGGAGATTGAGGTAGGAAAGAGATCCAAAAATGGCGAGCACCCGCCAAGCTGGAGGATAGTTGAAGGGAGATCCGGGCAATTCATAAGGCGAGGCTCCCGCGCGAAAGACATCCAAACCGTGTAACAAGACCGCCAAATCCTGGAAGTAGGGCTGGCTATCGACGCCCATCACACTAGTTAGGTGCGTGTACGAACCGAGCCACCACTCGCTGAATGCCACCGCCAACAAAAGGCACGCCACGATCACGATGGGAAACAGCGGATATTTCAAGCTATTCACGTTTGTAGTCTCCCCGTGAGAAGTATTTTTCCAGCCACACGTAGAGACAAATAAAGAGGTATCGGCTGCCCATCTCCTTGATCTTAAGCTTCGCGACTCCGTGCCGGCGATTGCGCCAAGTAATCGGAACCACGGCAAAGTTGTAGCCGCGCACGATGGCCTTGAGCGGCAATTCGACGGTTATGTTGAAGTGAGGAGAAAGGATCGGACGGATACCTTCGATGACTTCCTTGCGGTAGGCTTTGAAGGCGTTGGTCGTGTCGTTGAGGCCGTGACGGAATAGGAGGAGCACAAAGGCGTTGGCCAGACGATTCATGAAGAGCTTGATCGCAGGATAGTCGATCGTTCCACCTCCCTTCATGAAACGGCTACCGAAAACGCAGTCGTAGCCCTCGTTTAGTTTTTCCCAATATCGTACCACGTCCCGGCAATCATCCGACTCATCCGCCATCATGATCACCACCGCGTCACCCGTCATCGCATCCAAGCCTTTGATGATCGCCCTCCCGAACCCATGCGGCCCCTCGTTTCTGATCGCCCGTAGCACCGCCCGCCGTGACTCTTGGCCCCTAACTCCTGTCCCCTGCGGCGCATTCAACCTGCCCGCCTCTTCCTGCAAAATCGCCCAGGTTCGGTCCGTGGAGCCATCATCGACGACAATGATCTCGTGCGGCACTCCACGGAGTTCCAACTCAAGGTGCAAGTGCTCCACCGTTGAGGCGATGCAGCCTTCCTCATCCCGCGCCGGAATGACCACGGTAAGGATTTCGACGCTTCGTTGGGCGGCAGGCATGAGAAGGTCAATCAATGGCCGTGCAAATGCGGTTTTGGCGATGGAATTCCCGAAAAGCCAAGCAAGCGGATCGCCATAGCCTTCGGCGAGTAATGATCAAGAGCCCATTGCCTGCCTTGTCTCGCAACCTCTTCAAGGATTGTGGGATCATGACAAAGTCTTTCGATTGCTTTGTCGGGTCTATGAAGATCCACACCCACGTAGTGTTTCCAATTCTCCGGCATGACAGGCAATTCCGGACCATAGAGATCCAGATCGACGTTTATGTTGGCACAGTCGGCCACCCATGCCTCCCAAGCGCGGAAACTGTCCTATTGCACCGAGCGAGGAGGGCGAGGGTCAACGCGGGCCAAAGCCTCGAACAAAGCGCGTTTCAACTTGCCTTGTTGCCCCCCCACCAAATACTGCCCGGGATTCAACCATGGCAACGGCGGAATCATTTCACCGCAGAATCAAGCCACCGCGTGGCTGCTTTTCAGGCGATCATAGTAGCTCGGCGCAAACCGCATGCCGGTTTGCTCCCACATCAAGCGCTCGTAGGGATCCGCAGGAGGTTTCTTCAAGTCATCTTTTGTCGCGTCGAAGGGCATCAACTTCTCCTATTGCGGAAGGAAAGTTTTCGCAGCCAAGGTCCTGGTGCCATGCGCGTAAGGATGGGACGCACCGAAATTAAGCAACACCGCTTTTCTTCTCTCGGCAAAAGGCAGGCCACCTGCCGTGGCTTTGACAATCCTATTGGTGAAGCCAAGTGCCCACGGTCGCATGTTTGCAGGGTGCCACGCACGCCGATTGAGCTTTGACCTCAGAATGTGATCGAACTGACGATATTCCGGGTCCCAAGATACTGTTTTGTGTCCGTCGTGATTATCGACGTAGAACGTCACGTATTTCCGTCCTTTTTTGAAGATGTCTTTCGGCGGCGGACGCCGCAAAACATCGAAAGTCTTGGGCCGCATGAAAAATGTGTAGGCGTACCTCACGACCACGGCGTCGCAGTCGCTGGGCGTTACCTCTGGATCGTGCTTGATTAGGTAGTCTACCGGCTGTGTGGACTTGAGCCAATAGTTACAGTTCCCGTGGAACGGAACTCCGAGTTCCTCTAATCCTTCGGCCAACGCCACAACGTCTTCTTGCAAGTTGAGAGGCTCTTCGCTACAATAAAAGTAGGCGTGAATGAAGGGGCACGGGTCGCGGGTTACGAGTTACGGGCTTCGGGTAACGGAAGGAGGAAGTAGACAGTATCAGTTGGCCGGCCACGACCGGCTTGTTTGCCTTCGGCTATCT
>JBAXCT010000206.1:0-4416 GCA_037141375.1 Chthoniobacterales bacterium
CCGCGCTGGAGGCGTTGAAGAAGTCGCTGCTGCACCAAGCCTTCACCGGAGAACTTTAGGAGACACGCCATGAGCAAAGAAAAAAAACTCCAAATCCGCAACAGCACCGCGGAATTCCTCATCTTCACCCGGCAGGCCGGCGAGGACGGCATCGAAGTGCGCGTGGCGGAGGAAACCGTCTGGCTGACGCAGAAGTTGATCAGCGTGCTGTTCGACAAGGGCCGCAGCACCATCACGGAGCATCTGAAGAATATCTTCGACACCGGTGAACTGGCGGAGAAAGCAGTGTGTCGGGATTTCCGACATACTGCCGAGGACGGCAAGGATTACACGACGCGGTTCTACAACCTCGACGCCATCATCGCCGTGGGATTCCGGGTGAATTCGGCCCGCGCCATCCAGTTCCGGCAATGGGCCACGGGCGTGCTGCGGGATTATGCCATTCGCGGCTATGTGCTCGACAAGGAGCGGCTGAAAAACGGCGCGTTCCTGAGCAAGGAGTATTACGAGAACCTGCTGGCCGAAATCCGCGAGATCCGGGCGAGCGAGCGGAAGTTCTACCAGAAGATCACCGACATCTACGCCACGGCGATGGATTACAGCCCGGATGCGGAGACGACGCAGGCGTTTTTCGCCACGGTGCAGAACAAACTGCATTTTGCCATCCACGGACGCACGGCTGCCGAATTGATCGTGGAGCGTGCGGACAGCCAAAAGGAAAAGATGGGCCTGACGACTTGGAAGAACGCGCCGCATGGAAAAATCATCAAGCCGGATGTGGTCGTGGCGAAGAATTACCTCACGGAGAGGGAACTGAAGTCGCTGGACCGCGTCGTGACGATGTATCTCGATTACGCCGAGGATCAGGCCGAGCGCGGCATTCCGATGACGATGCAGGATTGGGCGACCAAGCTGAACGCATTCCTGAAGTTCAACGAGCGGGACATTCTCGATCATCCGGGCAAGGTGAGTCAGGAAGTGGCGAAGGCGTTTGCGGAAAGTGAATTTGAGAAATATCGAATCGTGCAGGATCGGTTGTTTGAATCCGATTTTGACCGGCACATCAAGAAAGCCCTGGAGGGTGGCGAGGAGCAGCCATGAAGCAACCCGCTACCGCAGTTACGTGCCGTTCTGGGCCTGAGTTCTCCTTAAAACCAAACCCGCGAAACCATCGAGACATGCCCAAAGCCCTTTATTCCCAATAGTTTTCTTCCTTAAAAGCAAAACCGAATGAACGAAGCCGAGACCAGAGCCGAACACATAGACCCCGCGTTGAAAGCGACGGGCTGGGGTGTCGTTGAGGGCAGCCGCATCCGGCGCGAGTATCCCATCACCCTTGGCCGCATCGAAGGCCACGGGAAACGCGGCAAGCCTCTGACAGCGGACTACGTGTTGGAGTTTCGGAACACGAAGCTCGCCGTGGTCGAAGCCAAGGCGTGGGACGAAGAGGTTTCGGAAGGAGTCGGGCAGGCCAAAAACTACGCAGGCAAACTGGCGATCCGGTTCACTTATTCCAGCAACGGACGCGGGATCTACGGCATCGACATGGAGACGGGTCACGAAGGCGATGTTCCCGCCTTTCCGTCCCCCGAGGAGTTGTGGAACCGGACCTTTGCCCAAGCCAACGCATGGCGGGACCGCTTTGCCGCCGTGCCGTTCGAGGACAAGGGCGGCTCGCATCCCAGCCGCTATTACCAAGACATCGCCGTGGAGCGGGTGATGGAAGCCATCGCGGACGACCGCGACCGAATCCTGCTCACGCTCGCGACAGGAACGGGCAAGACATTCATCGCCTTCCAGATCGCGTGGAAACTTTTCCATGCGCGATGGAACTTGTCTTCGGCAGGCTCAGACACCGGTTATATCGCGCGTCGGCCGCGCATCCTCTTTCTCGCCGACCGCAATGTCTTGGCCAATCAGGCCTACAACGCGTTCTCGTCATTTCCCGAGGACGCCATGGTGCGCATCTCCCCCGAAGACATCCGCAAAAAGGGCAAAGTGCCGAAGAACGGCAGCCTGTTCTTCACTATCTTCCAGACCTTTATGGCTTCGACAGGCTCAGCCACCGGGGCAGACTTAGCTACCACAACCACGCTGTCGGAATTACCGGAAGTTACTGAACCCCGAGAGCGAGCGGGTGGCTACATGTATATTCTCGGATGTGGTGACGGCAGCTTCTACACGGGAAGCACGACAGACTTGCATTCACGCTTGGAGCAACACAGAAGCGGAGAAGGCGCGCAGCACACTAAAGCGCGTCTGCCGGTCAAGCTCCTCTACTACGAGCCATTTGACCGAGTTGACGAGGCTTTTGCCCGCGAGAAGCAAGTCCAAGGCTGGAGCAGGGCCAAGAAGATCGCGCTGGTGAAACGCGATGCTGATGGATTGAAACAGTTGTCCAGCGGCACTCCTGCCCCGCAGCCTGTCGAAGGTGTGGTCCCAGAGCCTGTCGAAGGCGCGGTCCCTGAGCCTGTCGAAGGCGCGGTCCCTAAGCCTGTCGAAGGCGCGGTCCCTGAGCCTGTCGAAGGGTGGTTCGGTGAGTATGCGCCAGACTTTTTCGATCTCATCGTCATCGACGAGTGCCATCGGGGCGGCGCGAACGACGAGAGCAACTGGCGAGACATCCTCGAATACTTCTCACCCGGCGTGCAACTCGGCCTCACCGCCACACCCAAGCGCCGCGACAACGTGGACACCTATTCCTACTTCGGCGAACCGGTCTTCACCTACTCGCTCAAGCAAGGCATCAACGACGGGTTCCTCACGCCGTTCCGTGTGAAGCAGATCCAGACCACGTTGGATTACTATCGCTGGACCCCCGACGACCAAGTGGTGGAAGGCGAGATCGAGGCCGGGCGCGTCTACGATGAGCCTGACTTCAACAGGAACATCGAAATCAAAGAGCGGGAGAAGAAGAGGGTAGAAATCTTCCTGTCACAGATCAACCAAACCGAGAAGACGTTGGTCTTCTGCGCCAACCAAGCCCACGCGCTGGTCGTCCGCGACCTCATCAACCAGCTCAAGGCGAACAACGACCCGAACTATTGCCATCGTGTCACGGCAGATGACGGTTCGATTGGTGACCAATGGCTCCGCGCCTTTCAGGACAACGAGAAGACCATTCCGACAATCCTGACGACCTCGCAGAAGCTCTCGACCGGGGTGGATGCACGCAACGTGCGCAACATCGTCCTGATGCGCCCGATCAACTCGATGATCGAGTTCAAGCAGATCATCGGACGCGGCACGCGGCTCTTCGACGGCAAAGACTACTTCACGATCTATGATTTCGTGAAAGCGCACCTGAACTTCGAAGACCCGGAATGGGACGGCCCACCGCAAGAGGAAGACCCGTGCAAGAAATGCGGCAACCGTCCTTGCACCTGCGTCGTCGCGCCACCCAAACCGTGCGGGGTGTGCGGCAAGACACCGTGCGACTGTCCGAAAGAACCGTGCCCGAAATGTGGATTCCAGCCATGCCGATGCCAGAAGCGCAACAAGGTCAAAGTGAAGCTGGCGGATGGCAAGGAGCGCACGATTCAGCACATGACGTCCACCACGTTCTGGCACCCGGACGGCACACCGATGTCCGCGCAGCAATTCATGGAGATGCTCTTCGGCAAGCTGCCCGACTTTTTCCAGAGTGAGGCACAGCTGCGCGCGTTATGGAGTGTGCCGGACACGCGGGCCAAGTTGCTGCAAGGTTTGGCCGAGAAAGGCTTCGGGCATGACCAATTGGCGGAGATGCAAAAGATCATTGATGCCGAGAAGAGCGACCTCTTCGACGTGTTAGCTTACGTAGCCTACGCCATGGCTCCTCTGACTCGCGCCGAGCGCGCCGACAATGCGCGGGTCTATATCAACTCCGAGTTCACCACCAAGCAGCAGGCCTTCTTGGATTTTGTTCTCCAACACTACGTCAGCCAAGGCGTAGAAGAACTCGATCAAGAAAAACTCACCCCACTGCTACGTCTCAAATACCACAACAGCATCTCCGATGCTGTCGCTGACCTCGGCGAACCTGAGCAAATCGGGAAAACATTTGCGGGATTCCAAAAGTATCTTTACGAGCTGGTGGCTTGATAAACTCGGAAGATCTCCCTCTCGCTACACTGCAGCGAGAATCCCGTTGAACGTCGTGCTCGGGCGCAGGGCGGCGAAGGCTTTGGTGTCGTCGGGGTGGTAGTAGCCGCCGACATCGGTCGGCTTGCCTTGGACAGCGGCGAACTCCCCGACGATCTTTTCCTCGTTGGCGGTTAGCTCCGCGGCCACGGGTGTGAAGATACGTTTCAGCTCCGCATCCTTGTCCTGTGCGGCACCTTGATCCGCCCTCCCCACCGCCGCATGATCTTGCGCACCCTGCTCTCGCTCAGCTTGCGCCGCGTGCGCTTCTTGATCCATCTCTGCGCGTCGCGC
>JBAXCT010000207.1:0-4352 GCA_037141375.1 Chthoniobacterales bacterium
CATTCGGTCCGCCCACCCCAGCGTATTCGCCGGAAAGCAGCGTGCCGACGAGGTAATAAAGCCAGTCGGGGTCGGCCATGCAGTCGCTATCGGTGTAGGCCAGCACCTCGCCGGTCGACGATGTGGCCCCCGCATTGCGCGCATAGCTCAGCCCCATGTTTTTCTGGCGGATGTTCTGGAAGTCCGGCAGCTTCGCGCCCGCCTCGCGCCGTTTTTCCCGACTTTGTTCCCAGGCTGCCACCACGTCCTGTGAGTGGTCGGTCGAACCATCATCGACGAAGACGATCTCGAAGTCGGGATAGTCCACGCGATCCAGCGCGTGCAGGCAGTGCGAGAGCGTCTTGCCCCCGTTGTAGGAGCAGACGATGGCGGACACGCGCGGATATTTCTGCAGCGGCACGCGCTCGGCCACCGGCTTATCACCGCCGAAGAGTTTCCGCACCGTCTCGAAGGCCTTCTTGGGCTGCCGCCCGCGGCTCACCAGGCCGAAGGCCCAATCGGTGATCTCCATTCCGCCGCGGAACCACTCGTCGGTCCACGCGTAGATGATCGTGCCGGCCAAACCGCCGCGCACCACGCACTCGATGTGCCACGCCAGCATCTCCTCCTGCTCGTCCTCGGTGTGCCGGATGGTGTCCATGCCGAACTCGCCGAGGATGAGCGGCCGGTCCTCGGCCAGATTCTGCAGACGCGCCAGGTAGCGCTCGAAGTCGGACTGCCGGTGCAGGTAGACGTTGAAGGTCAGGAAATCGACGTTCTGCGGCAGCAGGTATTCCGTCGGCGGGAAGCTGGCGTAGGAATAGAGCGCCTCGGGGTTCGCCCGCTTGGCCAGATAGATGAGCGACTCGAGAAATTCCGTCACGCGCTGCGGCCCCAGCCAGCGCACCATCTGGCTCGGGATCTCGTTGCCGACGAGAAATCCGAAGAGCGCGGGGTGCCCGCGGTGGGTCGATACCGACGTGACGACGGCCTGCTCGATCTCGCGCCGGATTTTCCGCTGGTTGAGAAACTCGATGTGCTCCGCCCACGGGATCGAGATGAGGCAGCGGATACCGTGCTCCGCGCACGCATCGAGGAACCATCGCGGCGGCACGTAGTAGACGCGCACGAGGTTGATGCCGACGCTTCCCATCTGCGCCAAATCGGCTTTCGCCTGCTCCGGTTTGCCGAAATGATGGCCCTCCGCATCGGGCGCGAAGGGGCCGTAGGTGACACCTTTGACGAAGAATTTTTTCTCCCCCTCGAAGAAGAATTTGGCCTGGACGCGGACCGGCGCGCTGAGATTCACGATGTTCAGCTAGAGAAAGAGAGCGCCGATGTCGAGAGGATCGCGGGATTGACCGGCGGATCGGGGTCGGACAGGTTGGGGGCAAGGCATGAATATCGCCATCGCGCTTGCCCAGTTCATTATGCTCGCCCTAGGGGTGATGGCCTCGATCATCCTGAACTCCTCCGGGGACCTGCCCGGTGCCGACACCTGGGCGAGTGCGGTCGAAAAATTCGCCGCGACCCGCGGGCTTTGGCTGCTCATTATCCCCGCCACTTGGCTCTTGGTGGCCGAGTGGTGCGCGCGTTTTCGGCCGCCCCTGCTCAAGACGGCTCAGGCGGCCGGGGTGGGGTTGGTCGTGGCGATTCTCGCCGCCATCGTCCTCGTCCTCTCGCTCACCTAGCGCGACTCACCCGCGCAGCGCCGGCGTGATGAGGATGACCGGCGTGCCCGGGGTCGCAGGCTTGCTGGCGGCCGGCTCGATGGAGATGGCGAACCCTTGCATGGAAGTCACCGCGGGATCGGGGTGCAAAAAAACGCGGCCGCATCCTGCCGCCACCGGCAACTCGCCGCAGTCGTAAATTTGTCCGTCGCCCTCGCCAATGGCCCACACGCGGTAGCGGTGCGATGCGGGCAACGCCGGCAGTCCCTGCGCCTGCATCCACCAGCCGCGCTGGCCGCTGTCCCACAGCACGGATGCCTTCGCTCGGGCGTAATCGCCGTAGCCGTTGAGCGCCACGAACGGTGCGCCCGCTTCCCCGCGGGCGTCGCGCACGACCACGCTTTCGCGCTGTGCGGTCGCGCTCTTCCCACCCGCCACCGCGAGCAGCGCGACCATCGCCGCGGCTGCCCATGCGAGCAGACCGTTGCCGCCGCTTTCCGTCTGCGCTGCGGTCGTCGTATCCCCGAAGACGGCATCCATCACGCGCCTGCGTAATTCGTCCGGCGCGGTGACCGGTGCGGCCAGCAGCGAGAGGCGCGCGGCGATATCGCCCAGTTCCTCGCGCAGTCGCGCTGCCGCCGCGTCGTCCGCGGCCAGCTTCTGCCAGGCGGACACATCATCGCCGTCGAGCGCGCCGAGGGCGTCGAGGGCGGCGAGTTCTTCGATTTGTTCGCGGTTCATAGTTGCGGGCCGATCAGTTCTTTGAGTTTGAGCAGTCCGCGCCGGGCCCGTGCCTTCACCGTGCCGAGCGGTTCGCCCAATTTTTCTGCGATCTCGATCTGCGTCAGTCCTCCGAAATACGCGAGTTCGATCACTTTTCTTTGCTGGGGGGATAGCTGGTTCACGGCGGCGCGCAGAGTCCGGCCCTGTTCGCCGGCCTCCACTCTAGATAACGACTCTCTGGCCCATGCGGATTCATCAGTTACGGTCTCCGCCTCGAATTCATCGCGCAGGCGCGCGCGGCGCTGGATGGCGCGGATGCGGTCGATCGAGCGGTTTCTCACTAGGGTCAGCACCCAGGTTAGCGGTTTGCCCTTGGAGGGATCATACATTTTCGCCTTGTCCCAGACCTGGATGAAAACGTCCTGCACCACATCCTGCGCGTCGGACTCCTCCCTCACGAATTTGAGCGCCGTGGCATAGAGGATGTTCACGTAGCGCGCGTAGAGTTCTTCGAATGCCGCCCGCTCCCGCCGCGTGATGCGTTCCATCAGGGCGATTTCGACGGCGCGATCGTCCGGTTCCTCGGGGTGGCTCATGGGCATTGTCGCAGTGCCGCGGTGGCGACCTCCGCCGTCCGCGCCAGATCGACCGCCGTATGGGCCGTGCTGAGGAAACCCGTTTCGAATTGCGAGGGGGCCAGATACACGCCCTGCTGGAGGCAGTGATGGAAAAATTTCGCGAAGGCCGCGGTGTCCGCCCGCTTCGCTTCGCCCAGATCGCGCACCGGACCCTCGGTGAAAAACAGGCAGAACATGCTGCCCAGCCGGTGGAAGGCGTAATTTTTTCCTGTCGCCGCCAGCGCGTCGCGCACCGCCGCCTCAAGCTGCGCGCCGAGCTCCTCCAACTTTTGCCACGCGTCGATGCGCCGAGTTCGCGCAGTTGGGCGAGGCCGGCCGCCATGGCCAGCGGATTCCCCGAGAGCGTGCCCGCCTGGTAGACCGGGCCGTCCGGCGAGAGATGATCCATGATGTCGGCCCTTCCGCCGAACGCGCCGACCGGCAGCCCGCCGCCGATCACCTTGCCCATCGCGGTGAGATCGGGCCTGATGCCCGTGAGTTCCTGCACGCCGCCGCGTGCCACGCGGAATCCGGTCATCACCTCGTCGAAGATGAGCAACGTGCCGCTCGCGCGGCAAAGGTCGCGCAGCTTCTGCAAGTAGCCGGGCAGGGGAGGGTTGAGCCCCGCGTTGGCCGGGACCGGTTCCACGATGACCGCGGCGATCTCCGCGCCCTCCGCGGCAAAAAGTTTTTCCAGCGCCTCCGTGTCGTTGAAGGGCAGCGTGATGGTCAGCGCCGCCAGCGCCTCCGGCACCCCGGCGCTGTCCGGTTGTCCGTGGGTCAGCGCGCCGCTCCCCGCCCGCACGAGCAGCGAGTCGACGTGCCCGTGGTAGCAGCCCTCGAACTTCACGATCTTGTCGCGCCGGGTGAAGCCGCGGGCCAGCCGGATGCATGACATCGTGGCCTCGGTGCCGCTGTTGACCATGCGCACCTTCTCGACCGACGGGACCCACCCGCAGATGAGTTCCGCCATCTCGACCTCGAGCGGATTCGGGATGCCGTAGCTCAGTCCTCGTCCCGCCGCGGCGCGCACCGCGTCGACCACGACGGCTGGCGCGTGGCCGAGAATGGCCGGACCCCAGGTGCCGACGTAGTCGATGTATTCCTTGCCATCCACATCGCGGATGCGCGCCCCCTGCGCATGGTCGACGAAGAACGGTTCGCCGCCCACGCCGCGGAAGGCTCGCACGGGCGAATTCACCCCGCCGGGAATGCGCCGCCGCGCGGCGGTAAAAAGTTCGTGTGAGCGCGGACCGGTCGTCATGGTCGGAAGCGCGCGGCTCACAGCCCGCGCAGAAAGCCGTCCATATCGTCGGCCGTGGGGCTCTTCGCCGTGCGCACGTAGAAGCCCGAAGTGGCCACG
>JBAXCT010000208.1:0-4323 GCA_037141375.1 Chthoniobacterales bacterium
GCACGATGGCTTGTTGTCCGCCCAACTTGGCGAAAATTTCGTTGGGCAGGGCCGTTTCGGCTCCGAGGTCAACCACCACATTTTCTCTGCCACCCAAGGCGATGCGCACGCGTGGCGGTTCAAGCCCGCTTTCGGGGAAATTTTGCGGGTCACGGTTGGGCTCACGGTCCCGGATATCGATGGAGCGCAAGGCGGACAAAAGCCGATCGACCGCATCGGGATCGGCTCGATCTTTGAGCGGAGCCGTCAGGCGCCACTCACCGTTTTCGCGCCGCAGGCTGAGCGTTTTGTCGTTCCGCGTGATGTCGATGGCGGCGACGTCGTCCGGTTCGAACACCGCGAGATAGCGACGCTTTTGTTCACCATCGCGTGTCGGTTCGACATGATTTCGCAGATAAAAAATTCCTCCCATCGCCAGGGCTGTCAGCAAAAGGAGGGCGATGGTGGCGCGGGGATTCACGGTTCAGCGACGGCGGCGCCACCAGACCATCATTCCCGCGAGGGCCGCGGCGGCCGGGATGACGATCAGTGTGTAGAGAGCGATGCGCCCGGTCTCGATCTCGGTGAGGTTGAGGTTGAAGGTGCGGACCGCCTTGGGTGCGACGCGTGCGAGGTGGCCGCGGTCGAGCATCCAGTTGAGGCTGCCGAGCAGAAAGTCGAGGTTGGGCTCGGTGATCGTCCCATCAAGGGCAAACTCGCTATTGCCCGCCACGACCAGACGCGCCGCAGCCAACTCGACTTTTTCGTCCGTCACCCCTCCGCGCTCTGCCATGGCCGCGAGCACCAATGGCGCCGCGCTATCCCTCTCCTTGTCGAAATGCACGCCCTTCTTTTCGTCCGTAACATATTCGGTCTCGCCCCAGAAAGGTTCCTCGGCTGTGAGCATAGCCTCGACCGTGGTGCCTTGGATCTTTTCGTCGATCTTGAGCGAGCAACTCGCACCCGGCAGCGAGGCATCCACGCCCTGCAGGCGGCGGGTCACCCGGTTGGTCGGCGAGAAGCGGGCGGTCACATCGCGCAGAATCCCGGTCGCGAAACCCAATCGCACCGTTCGCAGAACCCGGTCATCGCGTGCGGTGATGCCGGCCGCAGCGAGGAACTCGCGGAGCAGAGGCGTGTCGGCATCGGGATCGAGCAGGACGATGATGCGGCCCTCCTTGCGCCAGTAGCCGCGCAGAAGTTCCGCGACCGCCGGCGGCACGTCGTAGCGCGCACCGACGACGACCAGCGCGGCGGTGTCCTCGGGGATCTGCGTGGCGACGGATAAATCAAGTGAAGCAATTTTGACACCCTGCTTGCCTGCATATTCCTCCAGCAGCGAGAGGGTTGACCCCGGTCCGGTCGCAGGTTCCCCCTGACCCTGCAGGAAGTAGACCGTGCGCTGGTGGGGTTCGGAAACCTCGATGAGCGCGCTGGTCAACGCCTGCTCGCCCTTGAAGGCTTGCACGCGCGGTGCTTCGCCGGACATTTGCGTCAACATATCGTAGTCGGCCATGTCCCCGGCGTTGATCTGCTTGGTGCGTCCGTCCATTTCCACGATGACGAGATTTTCCTGTGGGCCGAAATTGAACTTAGCCTGCAGTTCGCGCGCGCGGCCCAGATTGCGCATGGGGTCGATGTATTCGACGGTGAGTTTGTCGCCCGCCGTGAACTGGTACTCCTTGAGGAGATTGGCCACGTCGCCGTAGACCTCGTAACCGGGCGCGGTCGAGGTGGGTGAAAAAAACACATAGACCTTGGCCGGGGCCGGGAGACGTTTGAGCGCGCTTTTGGTCAACTCGCCGAGTTTGTACTTTTGCGCCGGCGACCAATCCCCGCGCAGGTAGTAGTGGAATCCTACGTAGTTGGCCGCGGCGAGCAGCACGCCGGCGAGGACGATCTGCACCGCCACACCGATGCGGATGCCGGCGCGACGACGGGATGAGTCTTGGGGTGTCTTCATCTCAGTTGCGCCAGCGGCGCGATTGGAAGACATGGAAGGTCAGGAACAGCACGAAGATTGTCAGCGAGAGATAAAAAACAATGGGGCGGCTGTCGAAAAATCCGCGCGAGGCCTCGCTCATGTGCTCGAGCGAGGAAAAGTACGCCGTCATTTCACGCAGGACCGGAGTGACGTTCAACACGAAGAAGCTGAGCAGTCCGGTGAAGAAGAGCAGGGTGATCACGCTGAAGGACATCACGGCGGCGACGATCTGGTTGCGCGTGAGCGCCGAGGCGAGGCATCCGATGGAGAGGTAGAACATGCCGATGAGCAGCAGCATGGCGTAGGCCCCGAGAAAAGGTCCCGCCGCTCCCGCGGTCTGCAGGCGAGTGACCCAGGTGAAGACCAGAAAATACAGCAGGCTTGGGAGCCAGAGGACGACATAGAAAAAAAGTGCGCCGCAATATTTGGCCAAAACAACCTGGCTGTCCCGCACGGGCGCCGTCATGAGCGGCTCGATCGTCCCCATTTTGTATTCCTCGGAGAAAAGCCGCATGGTGATGAGCGGGAAAACCAGCACGAATCCGAACCAGAAAAAGACCGTGTTGAAAAACGCCTCAACCACAGTCACCTCGCTAGGCCCGCGGTTGAGCGCGGCCACCCCTGCATAAAAGTTGAACCCGGTCAGCAGCAGAAAAAAGAACAGCACGATCCAGGCCACCGGGGCCAAAAAGTAGGCGCGTATCTCGCGGTTGAGGAGGGTGAGGAAAGTCATGTGGCTCAGAGTTCTCCTGACTGGGTGATTTCGGTGAAGACTCGCTCCAGGCTCACTTGCTCGCGCCCGAGTTCGCGGAGCGGCCACTTCCGGTCGGCGGCCAGTTTCGCGACAGCCTCGCGCGGGTCGTGATCGGCATCCGTGCGGATCGTGCATCCCTGCCACCCGCCTTCCAATGCGACGCTTTCCATTTTGCGCACGCCGGGCAGGGCGAGCAGTGCCTTTTCCAAGGCATCCGCGGCGCAGCGGATCTCCACACGGATGCCACCCGCGGTGCGCACGCGGCCGGCCAGATTTTCCGGTGTGTCGGATGCGGCAATTTTTCCGCGGTCGATGATGAGCACGCGGCTGCAGGTCATTTCGACCTCGGTCAGTATGTGGGTCGAGATCAGAATGGTATGCCGCTTGCCCAGATCGCGGATGAGTTGCCGCACCTGACGGATCTGGTTCGGGTCGAGGCCGATCGTAGGTTCGTCCAAGATGAGGAGGTCGGGATCGTGGAGCAGCGCGTCGGCCAGTCCGACCCGCTGACGGTAACCTTTGGACAGGGCTCCGATCAGTTTGCGTTCCACCTCGCGCAGGCTGCAGAGTTCCTTCACCGCATTGACGCGCTGGCGGTTGGTCCGGCCGCGGATACCTTTGAGTGCGGCGCGGTATTCAAGGTATTCCTGCACCCGCATCTCCGGGTAGAGGGCCACGTTTTCCGGCATGTAGCCCACCCGGGAACGGACTTCGCGCGACTGGGAGGCCACATCGTAACCGGCCACGCTGGCCCGCCCGCTGGTGGCGGGAAGAAAGCATGACAGGATGCGCATCGTCGTGCTCTTGCCCGCGCCGTTGGGCCCGAGAAACCCGACGATCTCACCCTTTTGCACGGTGAAATTCAGGTCACTGATCGCCGTAATTCCGGCGTATTTCTTGGTGAGTCCCTCAACCTTGATCATGGCGGCCCTTGCGACGCCCGATACGTTGCCCGGGGCGGCGGATCCGCATTTATGCCCCGCGGGGCGCCTCGTGGCAAGCGGCAGCGGGTTACACAACAGAAAAAATGGCCTGCAAACACTTCTCTTTATTGCCAGAGGGGCGTGTTCTGTGGATTCTGATCAGGATTTTAAATCAATGAGCCAATCGGTGTCGGGAAACTGGAACTCGGAGCTGCTCGAGCAAAACTACACGCGCTGGAAACAGGATACGGAATCCGTTTCACCTGAGTGGAATGCTTTTTTCGAGGGCTTTGAGCTGGGTTTGGTCCAGTCCGAGGAACTGGCCGAGGGCGCGAGGACCGCGGTGCCCGAGGATTCCGCCTTGGAGCGGCGCGCCGATTCGCTGGCCTACTCCTACCGTACCCTGGGTCACACCGTGGCTCGGCTGGACCCGCTCACCGAGGCTGCGCCGGAAAATCCCCTGCTCTCCCTCAAGCAAATAGGTTTCACCGAAAGCGATCTGGATCGCAAGGTGGCGACGAAATATTTCCGCGACGGTCAACCGATGCTCTTGCGCGAGATGCTCGAGGAATTGCGTGCCATCTACAGCGACACGATCGGTGCGGAGTTCATGCACATCCAGGATCCACGCATGCGCAACTGGATCCGCGAGCGCGTCGAGAACCGCGGCAACGGCAACCGCA
>JBAXCT010000209.1:0-4293 GCA_037141375.1 Chthoniobacterales bacterium
GGCGACGACATTGCCTGGATCGTGTCGGGGCCGGACGGCAAGCCGAGGGCGATTAACCCGGAGGCCGGATGGTTCGGCGTGGCGCCCGGCACGTCATACAAGACCAATCCCAACGCGATGGACTCGTGCCGCCGGGACAGCATTTTCACCAACGTCGCGCTGACCGACGACGGAGATGTTTGGTGGGAGGGCATGACCGAGGAACCGCCGGCGCATCTGATCAGCTGGTTGGGCGAGGACTGGTCGCTTGGTTGCGGCAAACCATCGTCACATCCGAACTCGCGCTTCACCGCGCCGGCGAAAAATTGCCCCTGCATCGATCCCGCTTGGGAGGACCCGGATGGTGTGCCCATCGACGCGATCATCTTCGGCGGCAGGCGCATGAACGATATCCCGCTTGTCTTCGAGACGAACGATTGGAGTCGCGGCACTTTTGTTGGCGCCACGCTGAGCAGCGAGCAGACAGCCGCGGCTGAAGGTCAGGTCGGCGCGCTGCGGCGCGACCCCATGGCCATGCTGCCGTTCTGCGGCTACCACATCGGGGATTATTTCCGTCACTGGCTGGACATGGGGAATAAATTTGGGTCGCATCGGCCGCGTATTTTTCACGTGAACTGGTTCCGCAAGGACGGCAACGGAAAATTTTTCTGGCCGGGCTTCGGTGAAAATTTGCGCGTCCTGCTCTGGATCATCGGCCGCTGCCGCGGCACCGCCGGCGGTCAGCCGAGCCCGCTCGGCGTGACGCCCGGCTATGACGATATGGACTGGCGCGGGCTCGATTTCCCGAAAAAACGTTTCGCCGCGCTGATGGCGCAGGACGTGCCTACGCTCGCCCAGCAAGTGCGTTCGAACGATGATTTTTTCGCCGCGCTGGGGGACAAATTACCGGCGCAACTGGCGGCGGAAAAAACGAAAGCTCTCCAGCAGCTGGCTTGAGGCTGCAAGTCAGTCCCGATCCCTGCCGGCATCTTCCAGAAATTGCCGGCAGAGCAGGCCCCGCCGCCAGCGCTCCGGCACGCCGCTTCCTCCCGCGCCGACCAGCGCGCCTATGACAACGCCACGGTGGCAGTTGTCGCCCCCTAGGTTGGTGTTAGCCACCAGAGCGGATTCGAGGTCATCCGCGTATTTCCATGCGAGAAAAAGCGAGGCGGGAAAGGAGTCCGAAAGGTAGCAGGCGGGACTGAGCACTGGGCCGATCACCTCTTGGTCGGGGAGCCCGGCCCAAGACGAGAGCTTTTTGCGTCCAACCCACCCATGACCTGATTGCTCGATGCTCTCGCGGACGCCCGCCCCGCGAAGGATAGCCACCAGCATCTTTGTCAGATCGCGAGCCGCCGCCTCGATCTGTTCGCCGCGGTGCGTCACACGCACGTGCTCACGCACCGCTGCCAGCGCGGCCGCCTCGTCGTCCGCGACCCACACCGCGAGAACCGGCACGTGGGCCAAGCCCCCGATGTGGATATCCTCGCCGCCGCAGTCGGCGGGTTTCTTCCCTCGCGCATACCGGGTGAAGAAATTCCGGTGGCATTCCTCGATGTAGGTGTCGCGGTGCCGCGCGGGCGTGGTCATGAATATCACGTAGCGCCTCATGTAGTCGTCGCGATCGTATCTCCCGCACGCGCGCAGCGAGGCGAGCAACTCGAGCGCCAGCTGCAGGTTCAAGGTGTTTTCTCCGGCGTGCAGGAACTGGTGGTAGTGCACGTCGCGCCGGCCCCAATATTGGGCCTGATCGTGCAGGATCTCGCCCTTTGCGTTCGGGGCCGCATACGACGAGCGCCATAGGATGCTTCCGGGGTGGGGGTTTTTCGGGGCTGTCAGCTCTGCGACGCAGCCGTAGCCGCGCACCAGCGCGGCACGGTCGTAGTACCAGTGCACGGGCATGGCCAAGGCATCGCCGAGAAAAGCGCCGAGCAGGCAAGAACGTTCCCTTGCCTCTGTTTTTTCCTCAACGCTCAAATTGCTTTCTTTCACCGCAACTGGATCTGCTCCGCCAGCGGCACGGCCAGAGGTTTTTTGCCGCGCCGCACGACCATATCGGCTTTCACCTTGGTCCAGAGGATATCGTTGACATAGACGCGGCCTGGACGGAATACCGGCATATAAGTGGTGTAATATTGCGGGACATTGACCCACTTGCCATTGTCGTTCTGCACGCGCTGATTGTAGCAGCTGGTCACCGGAACATTCTCCCACGCGGGCGGGACGTAGTTGTAGTCGCGGCGTAGGTCGAAATCGAGGTTGCGCAGCACTACGGCATCAGCACCCTGACGACGTGCGTTGAAAGCGAGCGCACGCTGTACGAATTTCTGCCCGCGGTCGGTCTCCATGGCGAAGTGCCCGATGACTCGATGGCCCCACGAAGGGGGGGCGGCCAGAATCGGCACCGGAGCCTTTTCCGGGAGGGGAGGGTAATAGGTCGTGGAGACCGGGGTGTAGTAGAGTGCGGTGTCCTCCAGACTCATGCAACCGGTCAGAACGCCGCAGGCCAACAGCAAAAAGATCTTTCCCACGATCTTTCGCTACACCCGACCGGGCCCCAACGCAACTGCGGGCCCGCGTTTGACACCGCCAGACCTCTACTTTACATCATGGTTGTCCGCCAACGGTGGCCGTAGCTCAATGGCAGAGCCCCGGATTGTGATTCCGGTTGTTGCGGGTTCGAGTCCCGTCGGCCACCCCACCTTTTTATCGCGCCAGTCCCCATGACCAATGACCAGCACCTCATGCGCCAGGCGATCGCGTTGGCCAAGCGCGGCGCGGGCAAAACCCTTCCGAACCCCGCGGTCGGCTGCCTCATCGTGAAGCGGGGGAAAATCCTCGGCGCCGGCTGGCACCGCCGCGCGGGCGGACCCCATGCAGAGATTGTTGCCTTGCGCTCGTTGGCAAAAATTTCTTCGGCGCGCGGTGCTACCGCCTACATCACGCTCGAGCCATGCTCGACCTCGGGAAAAACGCCGCCGTGCACCGGTGCGCTGGTCGAGGCCGGCTTCGCACGCATCGTCGTCGGCGCCACCGACCCGAATCCGAAACACCGAGGACGCGGACTCAGGCTTCTGCGCCGGGCCGGGCTCACCGTGGATGCCGGTGTCCTCGCCGACGAGTGCGCGGAACTCAACCCCGCATTCAACCACTTCATGACCACCGGCCTTCCATGGGTTATCGCCAAATGCGGGATGTCGCTTGACGGGCGGCTGACCCGACCGCCCGGGGAGGGGCCGTGGATTACGTCCACCGCATCACGCCGCGACGCGATGAAGCTCCGCGCGCGGGTTGATGCCATTCTCGTCGGCGCGGCAACGGTGCGGGCCGATGACCCAGCCCTCACCTTGCGGGGGCGAGCGCATCGCGCGGCTCCGCAGCCCTGGCGGGTTGTCTGGGCGCCCCGCCGCATGCCGCCCAAGACCGCACGCGTGTTCCAAGATGCGGCGCGCGACCACACCATCTTGTTCCGCGACAAGTCTCTCCGCAGCGTGCTGAAAAAGTTGGCCGCACGTGGCATTCTTAATGTGCTGGTGGAGGGCGGCGGACACACCCTCGGCAAACTGTTCCACGCCGGCTTGGCCAACGAGGTGGTTTTTTATGTCGCTCCCCTCCTCACCGGCGGCGCGGTTTCCGCCGTCGCCGGGCGAGGATTCCGCTCCACCAAATTGGTGAACGTCCGCTATACCAAAGTGGGTGCGGATCTCAAAATCACAGGCCAAACGAAGGCATGATTAATTGATATCATATCGTGTCATTTTTTTTGAAATTATCTTGCCTGATTGCCGCACTCCGCTAATCTCTTGCCCAAGCGGAGCAATCCGCCGCAAACAAACCAATACAACTAACTATGAAAAAATACATCATCACTGGTCTTGTCACTGTCATTGCCGCGACTTCGTCGGTTATGGCTGGCACGACGACTGTCGAATCAAAGAAAACTGTGGTCCCGGTTGAGGAACCTTGCCTCTATCGTGACACCGAACTGCAGGTTGACGCCTTCGGCTTGGGCGGTTTCTACCGTGCTGGCAACCCCGTCTGGGGTGGTGGCTTGGGCGTGAACTACTTCTTCCTCCGCTACATCGGTCTCGGAGTCGAGCAGTTCGTGGCTGGTAACAACGGCAGCACAGATTGGGGCACCTTCGGGCACCTCTTCCTGCGCTATCCGATGTGCTGGGGCCTTTCGCCTTATGCCTTCGTTGGCATTGGCAAGATCTACGGCAACCAACCGCACGTCGGCGGCGGCGATGTTGGCGGCGGCCTCGAGTATCGCTTCACCGAGAATATCGGTCTGTTCGGCGATGCCCGCTGGTT
>JBAXCT010000210.1:0-4280 GCA_037141375.1 Chthoniobacterales bacterium
CCGTAGCGGCGCGAGAATTTTTCGACGCGGCCGGCGGTATCGACGAACCTCTGCTCGCCGGTGAAGAACGGGTGGCAGGAAGAACAGATGCCGATCTTGACGTTCTTGCGGGTTGAGCGGGTGTGGTAGACCGCACCGCAGGTGCAGGTGATCGTCGTTTCGGTGTAATCTGGGTGCAGTCCGGCTTTCATCGTGTCGAACGGCCCATTCTGGGGCCGCAGCGGCTTTTGGCAAGCAAAACTGTTAAGCTTTCCTGCCGCTGGGCCGAGGGCGGCATGACTCCGTGACCCTGCGGGCTTGCCTCCCCTCAGTAAAACCGCCGCCGCCGGCGCCTCGGAATCGTCGCGCTTCCATTTTCGCACTTGCGCGATAGCAGGTTTGAGGCAAGTTGATCCCTCCTCCGCTTCTTGAGATTCCTGCCAAAGGAGGCTTGAAGAGCGGCAGGGGTATCCTGCGCCCGCCGATGAAAACCGCGACCAAAACATCCCCCAATCGTGGGAAAACCCCAATGGGCCGACGCCTCATGGTCCTGCTCAGCTTTTTTGCCCTGAGCCTGCTTTCACCCCATTCCCTCGCCCAAGTGCCGCAAATCATCAACTACCAAGGCCGCATTGCCGTGGGAACGCCGCCGGTCAACTTCGACGGCACCGGTTCTTTCAAGTTCGCCCTCGTCAATGCGGATGGCACCACCACGTACTGGAGCAACGACCCATCGGTTGCCGTCTCGCTTGCGGTGACCAAAGGCCTTTATTCCGTGCTGCTCGGTGACACCAGTCTGCCCAACATGGCCGCGATTCCGCCCTCCGTCTTCATCAATTCCGATGTCTTCCTGCGTGTGTGGTTCAACGACGGAACCAACGGCTCCCAGCAGTTCACCCCCGACCAGCGTATCGCCGCGGTCGGGTATGCGATGATGGCGGGCGGACTGCAGTCGGGGACAAATATGGTTCAGGTGGGGGTGACAAACAAATGGATTAAGGAAGGTTACCTCACTAACGGCGCCCAAGACGCAAAACTTATCATGTTTGGCGATCGAACCACATTGGGCAATGAACCGTATGTCTCGATCGGAGAGAATACTGATGACGACCAACTTGAGCTGACCGCAAGCACCATGGTGTTCAAGAACATTGATGATGACGGAGAGCTTGGTGTGCATGTCAATGGCACTCTGACTGCCCAAAAACTTATCGGCGATGGGTCCGGGCTGACGAATATCCCCGCCAGTGCGGTGATTGGGGGTGGCGCGGGGGGCGGCAGCCAGTCAGCGGCCCCCGCCGGAATGGTGCTCGTTCCGAGCGGGAGCTTCGACATGGGTAATGTTAGCGGAGACACGGACGGGAACATCATGAGTGCGAACAACCCCGCCGTTCCCACCTACGTCTCGGTGTTTTTCATGGATGCGACAGAGATCACGCTGGCGCAGTGGAAGTCAGTGCAGGCTTGGGGTCTCGGGGTTGGCGGATACACCGATCTCTCGACCGGAGCAGGCAGGACGAACGCGGGCACGAATGCGTCTCAGGTGCCGGTGGTAGGTGTGAATTGGTATGACGCCGCAAAATGGTGCAATGCGCGCTCCGAGCGGGACGGCAAAACGCCGGCGTATTACACCGACACGAACTTGAGCCTAGTATACCGGTCGGGAAGCAACGATCTCACCAGTGCCAATGTGAACTGGTCTGCCAATGGCTACCGCTTGCCGACCGAAGCAGAGTGGGAGAGGGCGGCGCGGGGTGGCACAAACACGAGGTTTCCATGGGGCGATACCATCTCCCAAAAGTCGGCCAACTATAGCGCCAACACCACCAGCAACACGAATTCATCCGGCACTTCCTACGACCTGGGTCCCCAAATCTATAATGCGCTCGCCAATACTTCAGCTTCTCCAAATACTTTGTATACGACACCGGTAGGAACATTCGCGCCGAATCGTTACGGGCTCTATGACGTGGCAGGGAATGTGCAGGAGTGGGTTTGGGATTTTTATGGGCCGCCGCCGTATGGCGGAGGAAGTGATCCGTCGGGCACCAACAGCGGCACCACACGCGTGCTCCGTGGCGGCCAGTGGGGATTCACCACTGGTCCTTTAAGCAACAACTATGGTGTCACCACCACTCCCTTCGTCCGCTGTGCCGCCCGCGTGACCCTCACCCCGACCACCACCAACAATTACACCGGCTTCCGCACCATCCAGCCGGTGCGATGAGGGGAGGGTTGATGAAAATCCAGCGCATCCTTTGCTGCGCCCTGCTCACCGCGTCGGTGCACGCTGGCTCGAGCGCGAGCTACACCATTGTCACCGGCATCACCGATGCCGGCGGGCGGCGGGGCTCGAGCACGAGCTACACCCAGGACAGCAGCGTGGGCGCCATCGCCGGAATTTCCGCCGCCGTCACGCCGCCCGAGGTGGTTAAGAGCGGCTACCTCGGCCAACTCTCCGAACCGACCGGCCTCCGCGTCACCACGCCCGCCCTCACCTTGAATGAAACCGCCGCTGCCCAGCTGAGCGCATGGCTCACGCTCGACGATGCCTCCGTGCTCGCCGTGCCGGCCACCAGCGTCGCGTGGAGCGCGCCCTTGGGGCCGCTCTCGATCAATGCTGCAGGGCTGGCCACCGCCGGTGCCGTCTACCAAAACACCGCCGCCACCGCGCAGGCCAGCTACTCTGGCCTCACCGGGAGCCTCGGCCTCACCGTGCTCGATACCATCGCGGACAACTTCGGCAGCTACGCGGGCGACGGGTTGGGGGACGACTGGCAGGTGCAATACTTCGGCCAGAACAACGCGCAGGCCGGGCCGATCTTCGATCCCGATGGCGACGGCCAGAACAATGCCTTCGAATACACCGCGGGCCTGGTGCCCACCGATGCAAACTCGCGCTTCCTGCTCAACATCGTCGGCACGCCGCAGAAGCAGATCGTCTTCTCTCCGGTGGTAGACGGCCGCAGCTACGCGGTGGAATACCGAGCCTCGCTGACCAGCGACCCATCTTGGCAAACGCTCACCACCGTCACCACGCCGCCCGACAGCGGTGTCCAGAGGACGGTGACCGACACCGACGCGAGTTCCGCGCGCAAGTTCTACCAAGTGAAGATCAGCAAACCGTAGGCGGCTCGGGATTTTAAAAACGCAAGCAAAGCGAGTGTTGGCAGCGGGCGGACGTTGCTGCTCATGACGGTGCCGAGGGATCAAGACGACGCAGGTAGCCGGTGGAAAATATTCCCGTGCCGTGTCCGTCGGCCCACTTTGGCTGCCAGCCGTAGCCGCCGACCATCTCATACGACGACAGGACGAAGCTGTCCGGCGTGTGTCTGACCTCGGGCTTGTCGCCGCGGCCGAGCACATCGGGCTCGCCGTTGCAGACCGCGCACGGACAGGCCTTGCGCAGATCTTCGAGGCGGAAGTAGCTCTCGTGCCCATCGCTCCACGCGATGGCAAGCTCCCGGCCGATCAACTGCAGGTTTTGCATTTGGGGGTTCATGGTCGCTCTCCGAAGATCGACGAGCCGACGCGGACAAGCGTGGAGCCTTCCTCGACGGCGGGCTCGAAGTCGCCGCTCATCCCCATCGACAGCTCGGGCAACTCCACGCCATGCGCTTGCTGCAGTTCGTCGCGCAGCTCGCGCAGGGCGCGGAAGACCGGCCGTGCTTCCTCGGGGTCGTCGCTGTAGGGCGCCATGGTCATGAGGCCGCGCAGCCGCAGGTGGGGCAGGGCGGCGAGCGCGGGAAATTCATCGCGCAGTTGCTGCGGGGAAAACCCGTGCTTGGTCGCCTCGCCCGAGACATTCACCTCGAGCAGTCCGTCGACCTTCCCTCCGGTTTCGCCGGCCACGCGGCTGATGGCAGTGGCCAAGGCGGTGCTGTCGATGCTGTGGAAAAAGGAAAAAAGCGGCAGGGCCTGGCGCACCTTGTTTCTTTGCAGGTGGCCGATGAGGTGCCACTGCAAGTCCGGTGGACAGGCGGGAATTTTGTCCCGCGCCTCCTGCACGCGGTTCTCGCCGAAAATCTTCTGGCCTGCCGCAGCCGCGAGGGCCACGGCTTCGGGCGGATGGTTCTTCGACACAGCGATCAGGCGTACGTCGGAGGGATCGCGTCCGGCGCGGTGCGCGGCCTTTGCGAGGCGCGCCCGGATTTCCCCGAGATGGGTGGCGATCTGATCCATTAATTTTGCTTATGTCGCGCTGGTGCGCTATGAAGTTCTCTCATTCTTCGCTGCAATGCAGACCCTGCTTTTCAAAGTATTCAGCGATCTGGCCGAAACCGCCAGTTTTTCGCAGGCGG
>JBAXCT010000211.1:0-4258 GCA_037141375.1 Chthoniobacterales bacterium
CTTTGGCGCAGGGGCACGGCTCACAGCCTACTGAGACGATAATTCCAACAGTAATAACTCCTACGATTCCTGCGATTGCTGAAGTATTAATCGTTGATGTATCTGGACGAGTTCGAAAGCCCGGTGTTTACTCACTAGATAAGGGTTCGCGGGCGATTGACGCGTTAAATCTAGCGGGCGGAGCACTTCCTGGAGTTAATTTAAGTGACATCAACTTGGCACACATCTTGTTTGATGGCGAACAAATAATTGTTGGCGCACCGAAAGTTTCTTATTCGACTAGTTCACGAAGTTCGATAAAGGCTAAAGCCCCAACCGCATCGACACCGCTAAGTTTGAACTCTGCAACTCTGGCGCAATTAGATACCTTGCCTGGGATTGGCCCTGTTATGGCAAATCGAATCCTTGCTTATCGCAAGTTGAATGGTCCGTTCATATTGATTGATGATTTAAAGAAAGTTACCGGGATTGGTGGCGCCAAATTCGCGGAGATCTCGAAGTTGCTTCGAATTTAAAGAGCTACGATTTTCGATTACTCGCACTTGGTCTGGCAATTTGGCTTGGCGCTGCGATTGCGGGAATCTTAAGTGCGCCTTGGAGTTATCTTGCGATAGTTCTATGTATTGCACTTGCGGGGCTAAAACGAAGTCTGGCGTTAATTCTGATTGCTGCAGTTCTAACGGGAAGTGCGGGAAGTGCAATTCGGCAGGTTGGGTTAACGCATAACTTCTTAGCCAAATCACTTGTAGGAAATCCGGAAGTTGAAATTATTGGTGTTTTGAAAACTGATCCAACGTGGAGCAAGCCAAAGGTTATTGGTTCACGGCTTCGTGGCGCATCCATGACTGCGCTGGCATCTATTTCAACGATAAGAATTGCTGGCGTAAGTAGATCAATTAGATTGCCGATTCGAATTACTAGCTCGAAAGAAATCCGGTTAATTCCTGGCGAGAAGTTCACAGTTACTGGCGTTGCATTTCCTACCGCCGAACGCCGAGTTGCCGCACTTATTGCCACCACTGGAAATTTCAAGAAGTTATCGCAAGCAAATTATCTGCAACGAGTATCAGCGAAAATTCGAGATGCTTTTCGCAAGAGCGCGATCTCGGTTGGTGGTGCTGGTGGCGTTTCTGAGAGATCGCAACACCTTTGCCTTCGCGGGTGAAGTCGGGGTGTGGGCGCTGGTGGCGGGCATCGTGGTGTTTCCTTTCTCGGTGGTCAGCGGCGCGCAGTTTCCGTTGCTCATCGCGCTGTGCGGCGCGGGGGATCGCCAGATCGGGCGCCAGGTGGGACGTATCTTTTTCTGGAACACCCTCGGCTCGATCGCCGGTGCGCTGGCCGGAGGATTCGGCCTGCTGCCCTTGCTCACCGCCCCCGGTGCCTGGCAGACACTGACCTTGCTCATGGTGGCCAGCGGCTGGGTTGTTTTTGCTTATGCCCGTCGCGCTTCCTCTGGCCCTAAACCTGGATTGCAACCGGTGGTCTTCGCCGGCGTGCTCACGGTCGGTGCGGTGTTCTGCCTCTTCTCCGAAGGCCCCACGGCAGGGTGGCGCCATGGTGGCATCGGTGCGGGTCGCGCGGAGGGGCTGTTGCATTTCGATCCCAACGCGATCCGCGAATGGAGGAACCGCATGCGCAGCTCTTTTGTCTGGGAGGCCGACGGCGTGGAGTCCTCCGTCGGCATCTCCGACCGAGAGAGCTTCGGGTTTTACGTGAACGGAAAAAGCGACGGCAACGCCGTCTCCGATGCGGGCATGCAGATCATGTTCGGCTTGATCGGTGCGGCGCTGCATCCCGATCCACGCACGGCATTCATCGTCGGGCTCGGCACGGGCGAGACGGCCGGTTGGTTGGCGCAGGTGGACTCGATCGAGCGGGTGGACGTCGCCGAACTCGAGCCTGCCACCTTGGAGATGGCGCGGCGCTGCGCGCAGGTGAATCACGATGTGCTGGCCAACCCCAAAGTTCATGTCGTGTGCAACGACGCGCGGGAGTTGCTGCTCACCGGAAAAAGTCGCTATGACATCATCGCTTGCGAGCCCTCCAATCCTTACCGCAGCGGCGTGGCCAATCTCTTCACCCAGGAGTTCTACCGCGTCGCGCACAGCCGCCTGGCCCCCGGCGGCACTTTCCTGCAGTGGCTGCAGGGATACGAGGTGGATGGGACGACGGTCCGCACCGTGCTGGCCACCTTGCGCTCGGTTTTTGCGCACGTGGAAATATGGCAGACCATGGGCAACGATCTGGTCATCCTTTGCGCGGACAAAGCTCCGGAGTGCACCGCGCCCGAACTGCGGCGGCGCCTCGCCTCCGAGCCTTATGTCTCCGCGTTGCCTGCGGCGTGGTTCACGGCCGGGGCAGAAGGTTTTCTCGCCCACTTCCTCGGCGGCTCTGCCGGGGTCGACGCTTTCGTGCGTGAGGGTGGGGCGGTGCCGCTGAACACCGACGACCGCAATCACGTCGAGTATGGCTTCGCCCGCACGCTCGGGCGGACCGGTCTCTTCGACGTGCGCCAGTTGCTGACCGCGAGCGCTCAGGCCGGCGATGCGCAACCGAGGGTCTTTGCGGAGAATGGTAGCGCGATCGATTGGGAGGCGGTCGCGCGGACGCGCCTCTGGGACTTTGTCGATATGGCGGCCATCGATGATCTGACCGTGCAGCCAGAGGCCCGGCGGGTCGTCGGATTTCATCGGGCCGGTGATCCTGCTGGCATGATCGCTGCCTGGGAATCAACCGACCAAGACAAAGCCAATTTGGCCGAATTGGCGGTGGTGGCCTGCGCCTATGCCGAACGAGGCGATGCCAAGGCTGAACCCCTTATCGAGCGTCTGCGCCCGGCTTCGCCCTTGACCGCCGAAGTTCTGTCCGCCCGGTTGGCTTCGGCCAGAGATGACCTATCCGGCGCGGTTGATTCGCTGGAGAAATTCTTTGTCGCGCGTCGCGCGTCGCCTTGGCTGCCGCTTGACCTGAGCGAACTTTCCTTTCGCATGGCCGTGGAAATTGGCCAGGCGCATCCCGAGAAGGCCCCGGGTTTGCTGGATGTCCTATCTCAACCATTTGCGGCAGAGGCTGTTAAGGCTGGTCGTCTCAAGGCGGCGTGTTTTATCTCGACGGCTCTTGATCCCGCCGCATCGGTTCCTTTGATCGAAGCCCACGAACCGCACGTCCCTTGGGCGCGCGAGTTCCTGACTTGGCGCCGTGATGTCTATCTCGCCGTCGGCCATCCGCTCGCCGCGAAGGCAGCCGCGGAACTCGACGAGTTCGAGCGCCAGGACACCGGTTCCTCTTCACATTGAACCGGAGGCAAGGCACCCCCCGTTCCCCGAGCGCTATTCCTTGGCAGATGCCTGGGCCCCGCGGGCAAACGATCGGGTGGGGGAATGACGAACGTCACGCCCAATTGCGGAAGTAATATACATTCTCAAATATAAAAATTACCCTGTTGAGGGTATTGAATATTTTTCTGGATATGATTTATTGCCACGCTGACACCTGTTCATGATTCGCAGTCCCAAGCGGTTCGAACGGGATGAACGAATCGGTAACCTGACGAAATAACTCCTTCCCTTTTGTGATTCTGAGCTCCGCCAAGCGCTATGTTTTGGGTGCCACCTTCGGCACCTTGCTGCTCTTTTCGGCCTCATCGCGAGCGCACAACTTGGACACCGCTTCGACGGCGGTGCAGTATGCTGATGACTTCATCGCGACGATGAAGTCCCGCGCTTCCAACGGACAAACTCTGATTCAGGCCGGCGACGAGTTCTGGCTCTCGATGAAGACGACACCCGGGCCCGGCACGACGACCGGCGTAGGTGGCTACATGACTTTTTACATTCCGTCAGGCTATCAGGTAGCCGATGCGGCGTATGTCACTCCCTCCAGCACAGATCCCCGCGGTTTTGCCTCCGCTTCGATTCAGGGTCAATCGCCCATCGCTGTCGGCGCAGGTCCGGTCGGGGCGAAGGTGGCGACCGGCATGACCGGCTACACCTATCCTTCAAACAACATCCTAGGGGTCAATGAGGCGCCCATCACCTCGGCCGGGATCTCCCGCGGCACGATCGCCGGTGTTTACGCCGACACGGGCATTTTCTATTCCACCAACCCGCTCACCATTTTCAACAGCTATGGCGCGGCACCGGTCGGCGGCGTGCCGCCGATGGTGAACAACTCGGGCGACACGGTCGGCGAATGGTTCGCGCTAAATGTGACGAACAAGCTCGGCGTGACAACGCTGTGGGATTCCTACCAGCTGCGC
>JBAXCT010000212.1:0-4254 GCA_037141375.1 Chthoniobacterales bacterium
GTCTCCTCCCTCGGCGTCTATGGCATCGTCCTCGCCGGGTGGTCGTCGAATTCAAAATACCCGTTCCTCGGCGGCATCCGCTCGAGCTCGCAGATGATCTCCTATGAGCTGTCGCTCGGGCTTTCTGTCGTCCCCGTCTTCATGATCACCGGCACGCTCAACCTCGGCGAAATCGTGCAATACCAGATCCAGAACGGCTGGATGGTTTTTCCCCTGTGGTTCACCGGCGGCGACGCGCTCATGGGATTCAGCCTCGAGAAAACGTTGCTCTGCATCCCCATGCTGATCTCGTTCGTCGTCTTCGTGATCGCCATGTTCGCCGAGACCAACCGCGTGCCCTTCGACCTGCCCGAAGCCGAGCAGGAGCTCGTGGCCGGTTATCACACCGAATATTCCTCCATGCGCTTCGCCCTTTTCTTCCTCGGCGAATACGCCGCCATCATCGCCGGCTCCGGTGTCATCGTGACACTTTTCCTCGGCGGCTGGAGCCTGCCCTTCATTCCCGACGGCTCGCAGTGCTGGATCTGGGGGCTGGTCAACATCGGCACATTTTTCGCCAAGGTGGCCGCGCTGATTTTCTTCTTTCTCTGGGTGCGCTGGACGCTGCCGCGCTTCCGCTTCGACCAGCTGATGAAGCTCGGCTGGTATGTCTTTTTCGAGGTCGCGCTGGTGAATATCTTCATCACCGCGGGCATTCTCGCATACCTTAAATCCTGACCCATGGCTACCGTCGTCCAAAGACCAAAACTCAACCTCCTCGAGCGCACGTATTTCCCCGCGCTGCTCGCCGGACTCTTCATCACAATCAAGCACTTCAAAAACATGCTCCTAGGGAAAACGAAGGTAACCATGCAGTATCCCGAGCAGCGCTGGGACAGCTCGATGCCCGAGTGGTATCGCGGCGCCCCGACCCTCGTGGCCGACGAACACGGGCGCGAGCGCTGCGTGGCCTGCCAGCTCTGCGAGTTCATCTGCCCGCCCCGCGCCATCACGATCAAACCCGGAGAAATTCCCGCCGCCAGCACGTGGTCGAAGGTGGAAAAATATCCAGAGAAATTCGACATCGACATGATCCGCTGCATCTATTGCGGGCTGTGCGAGGAGGTCTGCCCGGAACAGGCTATTTTCCTGCGCAAGGACTACTCGATCACTGGCCTCACCCGCGCTGAAATGGTACACGACAAAGCCAAACTTTACGAGTTGGGCGGGGTGATGGATGGCCTGGTCCACAAGTGGAACGAAAAAAAGTGATCGAAACAGCCCGCATGCTCACCATCGTGTTCTGGCTCCTTTCCGCCTTGATGCTCTCATCCGCCGTCTGCGTGGTTGCGTTCCGCAATCCAGTCAACAGCGCCATGAGCCTAGTCCTCTCCTTCCTCGCCCTCGCCGCGCTCTACGTCACGCTCGACGCCTATTTCATCGGGATCATCCAGGTCCTCGTCTACGCCGGCGCCGTCATGGTGCTCTTCCTGTTCATCATCATGCTCCTCGACCTCAAGGCCGAGGCGCGCCGCCGACTCAACTTGGCTGCGCTCGCGGGCGGGTTGGTCGTCCTCGGTGGATTCGTCCTCCTCGTCGCACAGGTGGTCAAGTCCCTGCCGGCGGCGGGACAGACCTTCCCTGCGCTCGCGCGCGACGGCCACTCCGACGTGGCCGACGTCGGCCTTGCGCTGTTCAGCGGTTACAACCTCCCCTTCCAAGTCATCGGCGTGCTCCTGCTCGTCGCCACCGTCGGCGTGGTCGTCCTCAGCCGCCGCCAACTCCGTTGACCATGCTGACCCTCGGAAACTATCTCCTCGTGAGCGGATTGCTTTTCGCGATCGGACTCGCCGGCGTCATGCTCCGCCGCAACCTTCTCGTCATTTTCATGGGACTCGAACTCATGCTCAATGCAGCAAACCTTTCACTCGTCGCCTTCGCGCGCCACGGGGTCACCACCCTGGGGCTGCCGGATTACAACGCGCAGGTTCTGGTGTTTTTCATCATCACGGTCGCCGCCGCCGAGGTCGCGGTCGGGCTCGCCATCATCGTGGCGCTCTACCGCCTGCGCCAGACCACGCATGTCGAGGACCTCAACGGGATGAAATTCTGACGCCGCGATGGATCCGCAACTCTATCCTTGGATTATTCTCTTCGCCCCGCTCGTCGCGGCGGCACTGATCCTTTTTCTCCTGCCCCGCCGCGCATTCGCTGCCGGCGCTCTTGGCATCCTCGCCTCCGCTCTGACCTGCGCGCTGAGCTGGAAAGTCTTTCTCAGCCCCGCTCTCGCCGTCACCGCTCAGATTCCGTGGATCGAAGTTCCCGGGATTTTCTCGTTTCCGATCGGCATCATCCTCGATGATCTGAGCCGCGTGATGCTCGTGGTCGTCACCTCGATCGCCACGCTCGTCTTCATTTTCTCCGCCGGCTACATGCGCGGCGACGAGGGCATCCCCCGCTATTACGCATCCCTCTGCCTGTTCCTTTTTTCCATGCTCGGCATCGTGCTGGCCGACAACTTTGTCATGATGTTCATCTTCTGGGAGTTGGTCGGCGTCAGTTCCTACCTGCTCATCGGACATTATTTCCGCAAGGACTCCGCCGCGGATGCCGCGAAGCAGGCATTCACCGTGAACCGCGTGGGCGACTTCGGGTTCATGCTGGGCATTCTCATGCTCTGGATGGCCACAGGTTCGGTCATGTTCTCCGGCATCGAGCATCATCTCCCCGCGGCCGCTCTGCATCCCGCCTATCTCGCCGCCGCGTGTCTGCTCGTCTTCTGCGGCACGCTCGGCAAGTCCGCTCAGATGCCGCTGCATGTCTGGCTGCCCAATTCAATGGAGGGCCCGACGCCCGTCTCCTCGCTGCTCCACGCCGCCACCATGGTCGCGGCCGGCGTTTACATGCTCGCCCGCATCTTCCCCGTGCTGCTCGCGGCACCCGATGTCGTCCGCGAAATCATCATGTGGGTCGGCGCGGTCACGTGCCTGGCTGCCGGATTGATGGCCACGCAGCAGGATGATATCAAGCGCATCCTCGCTTACTCCACGATCTCCCAACTCGGCTACATGGTGGTCGGCATCGCAGTCGCCCCGGCCGGCGACGTGGCCATGTTCCATCTCTTCACGCACGCGTTTTTCAAGTGCATGCTCTTCCTCTGCGCGGGTTCGGCCATCATCGCCCTCCACCACGAGCAGGACATCTGGAAGATGGGGGGATTGCTGGGGCGAATGCCCCTCACCGCCCTGTGCACCATCATCGGCACGCTCGCGCTGGCTGGGTGCCCGGGTTTCAGCGGCTACTACAGCAAGGACCTCATCGTCGCTTATGCACACGGCGCGAGCAACGCGGTCTTCTGGATCACGGTAGGTTCGGCGTTGCTCACCTCGTTTTACATGTTCCGCTTGTTCTTCGTCGTGTTCATGGGGCAACCGCGCTCCGACCATGCCAAGCACGCGCATCAGTCGCCCGCAGTCATGACTGTTCCGCTCCTGCTCTTGGCCGTGCCGTCGCTCGCCGCGGGATATCCGTTTATCGCGAAGCATTTCTTCACGCTTCCCCAACACGAGGTTCCGCACATCGTGCATTACGCACTACTGGCGGCACTGCTCGCTGGATTGGGTTTGGCCGCGGCGCTCTACCTGGGCAGTCCCGCCAAGGACCCGGTGCGCATCCCGCTTTTCGCCAACCGGCTCTACATCGACAATTTCTATGCCTGGCTGGTGGACCGTGTTCAGGGTGGACTGGCGGTCTTGGGATCGTGGTTTGATCGCTGGATCATCGATGGACTTGTTGTCACCGGTTCGGCCCGCACGGTCTGGGCCGCGGGCTACATGCTACGTCTTCTCCAACTCGGCAATCTTCAGGCTTACGCTTTCTTCTTCGGCGCCGGCATGCTCGCGCTGCTCTACTACCTCGTTTTCCGCTGATGAGTCCGCTGCTTTCCCTCATCCTCATCCCTCTGGTCACCGCCGCGTTCTGCATGGCGGGCGCCGCGCCCCGCCGCATCTCGCTCTTCGGTGCGGGAGCCAACCTCCTCCTCTGTCTTTATCTTATCGCGTCCTACAATCACGGCATCAGCGGCTTCCAGTTTGTCAGTGAGAACGCGCTCTACCCCGCGTATGGGATCAGTTTCTCGCTCGGCGCCGACGGACTCAGCCTGGTCCTCCTGCTCCTATCCACGGTGGTCACCTTCGCGGCAGTGTGGGTCACGCCTAAGGTAGAAAAATTCGCCGGGATGTTTTACGCGTGCCTGCTGCTCATCTCTGCCGGGGC
>JBAXCT010000213.1:0-4245 GCA_037141375.1 Chthoniobacterales bacterium
CTGCTTTTCAAAGTATTCAGCGATCTGGCCGAAACCGCCAGTTTTTCGCAGGCGGCGCAGCGCAACGCGATCACACAGAGTGCGGTCAGCCAGCAGATCAAAGCCTTGGAGGAGCGCTTCGGCGTTCGCCTGATCGAACGCGGCCAGAAAAATTTTTCCCTCACGCCGGAGGGCCGGGTTTTCCTCGGGGCGGCCCGCGAGGTTCTTGCCGTAGTCGACAGCCTCGATGTGCGCCTGCGGGAAATGCGCGAGATGGTGGCCGGCGACCTGCGCCTGGCCGCGGTGCTCAGCGTGGGTTTTCACGAGCTCCCGCCCTTCACCCGGCAATTCATGCGTCAAAATCCGCAGGTGAGGATCCATATCGAATATCTGCGCTCGTCCGAAGTCTATGCCGCCGTCCTTGCCGGCCGCGCCGAGGCCGGACTCGTTGCCTATCCAGAGGCGCGCCGCGGCCTGACCAGCGAGATCCTCTGGCGCGACCGGCTCGTGCTCGTCTGCAGCCCCTCCCATCGTCTGGCCCGGCGCTCGAGCGTGCCGCTGACCGAGCTGGCCGGGGAAAAATTTATCGCATTTGCGGCGGATCTGCCGACGCGCAAGGCGCTGGATCGCGCGTTGCGTGCGGCCCGCGTTTCCATGCGCCCGGAGATGGAGTTCGACAACATCGAGACGGTCAAGCGTGCCGTGGAGATCGGCGACGCCGTTTCGATCCTCCCCGAGGCAGTGTTGGCCAACGAGCGGCGCGTGGGATCGCTCATCTCGCTGGAGATCACCTCGGCCGAACTTTGGCGTCCGGTCGGGGTCATCACGCGCCGCAACCGCACGGGCGGCCTCGCCCTGCGCCGTCTGCTCGAACTGCTCCGGAGCGCCCACAGCAGCGGCAAGCTTGCCAAACGGCGGGTTGCGGCAGATTAGTCTTCCCGCATCGTGCGATCGTTGATGAGAATTCTTCCTTCTATCTTGGGTGTTGCGCTCGCCATGGTCTCGGCCTGTGCGCAGGAGAAATCCGACCTGTCCATGCGTGCCCCTGGGGCCGCGGCCGCGGAACTGCATCCGCCGTCGCCCTCGTTGAGCGTCACCCCTTACAACTCGACCCCGCGTCCGCCCCGCGTCCCGTCGCAGTTTAATTCGGTCCGCACCTCGCGCCGCATCCTCGCGCTCACCTTCGACGACGGCCCTCATCCGGAACTCACCCCGAGGCTCCTCGATATTCTCCGGCAGCAGGGCATCCGCGCCACGTTTTTCGTGGTGGGGCGCAACGTGGAGGCCTATCCGGACATCGCGCGTCGCATCGTCGCCGAGGGGCACGAGATCGCAAACCACTCCTGGAACCATCCGGATCTTACGAAACTTGGCGATCAGGGCATGAGGCGCGAGGTGGAGGACACCACCGCCGTCATTGAGCGCGTGGCAGGAAGGCGTCCGACCACCATGCGCCCGCCCTACGGGGCGATCAACCAGCGCATCCGCGAGGCTCTGACCAAGGAATACAATCTCGACGTGATACTTTGGTCTGTCGATCCGCTGGACTGGCGCAAGCCCGGTCCTGCGGTGGTCACGCAGCGCCTGGTCGACGGGGCGAAACCCGGCGGCATCCTGCTCGCGCACGACATCCAAGCCGGAACGATCGAGGCTATGCCGGAGACCATCGCGCAGCTCAAGGCCAAGGGCTACGGATTCGTTACGGTCAGCCAATTGCTCGCCCTGCGGGAGGAACGGCCTGCTCCTGCACCCGCCACGGCCACAGGTCCCGTGCCACCCGCGCCGACAGGGACCCTGACGGTTCCTTAGCTCAGACCACCCACGCCGCCAGCGCGGCAAGCACCAGTGCCGTCGGTCGCCGCTCCGGGCGGCGTGCAGCGTGTTCAGGCCCCGACCTTCTCCGGGAGACGCGCGCGTTGGGGCGGCTGCGGTGCGGGCGATGCCGGTTCGCGGCGCACATTTCCATCGTCGTCTCCACTTTCCTTCTCGTGCGGATCGAACAGATGATCCCACGCGATGAAGATCGCCTTGGAGTGCCGGACAAAAAGCAGGTTGAAGGCCACCACCGGAACCACCACCGCGGTGATGAGCGTCCAGACCGGCCAGTCGTAGAACCACTCGAACACGAAATAAAGAAACAAGCCGAGCGATGCGGCGAACCCGTAATTGATGGCCCAGGTCGATAGCAGGAAATACCCGGGCTCGCGATCGTAGGCGTAGCCGCAGCGAGGGCAGCCATCCAGCGGGGTGAACCAGTCGTGCGCGTTGCGCGTGCGGGCAAGGGATGGGAACATCGGATGCATGCCGCAGACCGGACAGCGCAGGAGCATCGCGCGGCGGAGATAGATCCACGCGTTGCCCCAAGTCAGCTTTCCACTCACGGTGGTTTCTTACGCTCGCGCGGGAGAAAGGTCAAAGCCCATGGGAACTCAGGCCGCCCGGCGTCCGGCCGCGGCGACGAACTCGGCCATACGCTCCATGGCGATCTTGATCTGCTCGAGCGAGGTCGCGTAGCTGCAGCGCACGAAGCCCTCGCCCGAAGGGCCGAAGGCGGGGCCGGGGACGACGGCGACTTTCTTTTCCTCGAGCAAACGCATGGCGAAGTCGCGGCTGGTGAGACCGGTCGAGCGGATGTCAGGAAAAACGTAGAACGCACCGCGCGGCACCGGGCACCGCAGGCCCATGTCGGTAAGCGCAGCCGAGATGTAGTTGCGGCGCAGCAGGTATTGTTCCCGCATATGCATCACCGCGGACGCGCCGTGCTCCAGCGCCTCGATGGCAGCATCCTGACCCAAGATCGGCGCGCAGAGGATGGCGTATTGGTGGATCTTCATCATCGCCTCGATGAGCGGCCGCGGCGCACAGGCGTAGCCAATGCGGAAGCCCGTCATGGCCCAACCCTTCGACAGGCCGTGGAGAAAGACCGTGCGCTCGCGCATGCCCGGGAGCGACGCGATGGAGACATGCTCCGCGCCATCGTAGGTCAGCTCGGCGTAGATTTCGTCGGAGAGCACGATGAGATCGTGCTTCACGCAAAGTTCGGCGATCGGCTCGAGCGCCGCGCGCGGCATGGTCGCCCCTGTGGGGTTGGTCGGGAAATTGAGCAGCAGCACCTTTGACTTCGGCGTGATGCGTTGGGCCAGCTCGTCCGCCCGCAGCATGAAGTTGTCCGCCTCGTGCACCGGCACCGCGACCGGAGTGCCGTGGGCGAGCAGCACACTGGGGGCGTAGCTCACGTAGCAGGGCTCGTGGTAGAGCACCTCGTCGCCTGGGTTGAGCAGGGCGCGCAGCGCGATGTCGATCGCCTCGGAGACACCAACTGAAACGAGAACCTCCGACGGTGCGTGATACGTCACGCCAAAATGGGTGGCTACATACTTGGCGATGGACTCGCGGAGCTTCGGGAGGCCGAGATTGGACGTGTAGCCGGTGCGGCCCTTTTCCAGCGAGAACATCGCAGCCTCGCGGATGTGCCAGGGCGTGGCGAAGTCCGGCTCGCCGATGCCGAGCGAGATGACGTCGTGCATCGACTGCACGATCTCGAAGAAGTCGCGAATGCCGGACCGCGGTATATCGCGCACGTGCGCGGCGATTTTGTCGTCCATGGAGCGGGGTGGGCTACGGGCTGACGGCGAGGCGGTCGTCCGGCGTGTCATCGACGAGCAGCGCGCCGTTTTCCTTGTAACTCTTGAGACGAAAATGCGTGGCGGTGGAGATGACCGGCTCGAGCGTGCTGAGTTTCTCCGACACGAAGCTCGCCACCTCGCGGAGGCTGCCGCCTTGCACCACGACCATGAGGTCGTAGCCGCCGCTCATGAGATAGCAGCTGACCACTTGGTCGAATTTGGCGATGCGCTCGGCGATGCGGTCGAAGCCGCCGCCGCGCTCCGGCGTGATGCGCACCTCGATCATCGCGGTGACGCTGTTTTTATCGAGGCGCTCGCGGTCGACAATGGCCTGGTAGCCGCGGATAACCCCGCCGTTTTCCAGTTCGGCAATCCGCCGGTTGACCTCCTCGATCGGGAGGTTCAGCTGGCGCGCGAGATCCTCGCGGGACGAGGTAGAGTCCTGTTGCAGGAGACGGAGCAGGGTTTCCATGGGATTTGGGGGCGGATTATGGGTGGATGGGCCTCCACTGGCAAGATGCGGGGCTTGCCAACAGGTTCCTCTAGCCGATATTTTCCCTTTTTCCGCCGACGTAGCTCAGTTGGTAGAGCAGCTGATTCGTAATCAGCAGGTCACGGGTTCGAGTCCCGTCGTCGGCTC
>JBAXCT010000214.1:0-4222 GCA_037141375.1 Chthoniobacterales bacterium
CCCCGATGAAAGAAATCCACGGCAGCGCGATGGCCGCGAAGACCCAGAGGTAGTACGGCTTGCTGAAGCACTCGCGGAAGTAGGTGCGAACGGCGGCAAAGAAGTTGCCCCCTCCCTCCTTCGGTTCGGCCGGGGGCGGGTAGCTACCCTCTTTGACGCGCAGACACATCATGCCGAAGCTCACACCGTAGACGATGCCGATGCCGATGAAGACGAGCGGGAAATGCTTTTCGGCGGTGCCGAAGACATACCAGTTGAAGAGGATGCTGGCGCTGAGGCTGATGGCGCGAAAAATTCCGTAGAAGCGTCCGAGCAGGGTGCTGGGCACCACGTCATTGATAAGCCCGTAGAAGACGGCGTTGGCTACCACGGTGGCCAACTCGAAAATCCCCCACCCTGCGGCCACGACGATGAGGATGCACGACTCAAGGCTCGGGGCATGCGAGCCGAGGAGCGAGTGCAGACCGCCGCCGAGCTGCGGACTGAAGGCCACAGCGAAGACGGAGAGCACGGCGAAGGGAATGTGGCCGGCGAGAAAGGGAATGCGGCGCCCCCAGCGGCCGCGATGCCGGTCGCTGCGGTAGCTGATGAACGGGCCGACCAGCAGAATCATCGCATTGGGCAAGGTGGAAATGAGCAGGCCCGAGACGAGGTTCGTGGCGCCGAACTTCTGGAAGAGCAGCTGCATGACGCTCGGCACCGAGCGCTCGCGCAGAGCCCAGGCCACATCGCCCCAAAAAAGCCAGAACATCAGCGCAGCCAGACCGAAGGCAGTATAGCTCAGCGTGCCGACCTGCCATTTCCCCGGCTCGGAAGCCGGCGCTGAGACAGAGCCAGTGGGGGAAGTCTTCAAGGGATTCACTATTTATTGGGAGAGGCTGTGAACAAAGCCAAAAGCACAAATTTTTTCGCCTCAAAATCCGCGACTAATGATCATGACCGCACGCAACGGAAAACACCCGCAGGTTGCGATGCGGGTGTTTCCAATTGAATACCTGTCGAGCGGCTGTACGGGCTCAGGCTGCGGGAGGTTTCGCTCCCTGCCAGCCGGCCTTCCATTGCTCCATGAGCGACTTGACCAGGTCGGTATTCGCCGGATCCTTCGCCACATTGGTGTTCTCCTGCGGATCGGTCTGGTGGTCGTAAAGTTCGATCGCATCGACCTTCGCATGGTCCGCTCTATCGACCCACACGGTGAAACGATAACGGTCGGTGCGCATAGTATAGCCCATCAAGGCCTGCCCATCCGACTTCCGCGGATACTGGCTGAAGGCTGCGGTCTTCCACGTGCGCTTCGGGTCTTCCATCAGCGGTTTCAGGCTCACCCCCTCGAGGTGGGCGGGCAACGGCACGCCAGCGAGGTCGCAGATCGTCGGGTAGATGTCGACGAACTCGGTGAGTGCCGTGCTGTGCTGGCCCGCTGTTTTCTGACCGGGGGCAGAGATGATGAGCGGGGCGTTGACGTCGTTCTCCACGTTGGTGTGCTTGCCCCACAGGCTATGCTCGCCGAGGTTCCAGCCGTGGTCGCCCCAGAGGACGACGATCGTGTTCTTATCGAGGCCGAGTTCTTTGAGTTCCGCCATGACGCGGCCGATCTGGGCATCGGTGTAGCTCACCCCGGCGAAGTAGGCGTGGCGTAATTTGCGCGCGAGATCGTCCGGCATGTCGCCCTTGGGAGGAATTCCACTGTAGGCACGGATCTCGCCGTCGTTCGGATTGACCGCATACTTGGGCGAATCCTTGGCGACAAAACGGTTGGTGGCCAGTTTGATGTCCGCCGGGTCATACATGTCCCAATATTTCTTCGGTGAGACAAAGGGCAGGTGGGGTTTAACGAAGCCGACGGCGAGGAAGAAGGGTTGATCTTTTTTGGCGAGGTCCTGCAGCGTCTTGACGGCGAGGTCTGCCACCATGCCGTCTTGGTAGGTGTTGTCCGGAACATCCGCGCATTCGTAGGCCGGGCCGCGCGAGTTTGCTGAGGTCGATCCGCCCTCGGCGTTTTCGGGATTCTCCTTCTTTTTCTTTTGGCCAGCTTCGTCCTCGTCCGGTGATCCGCCAGTGGCGAGCGCGGCGGCTTTTTCGGTGGCGAGCGACTCGGGAGCCACATACTTGGGCGCCTTGGGAGTGAACCATGGAACCGACCAGGACGGGGCATCATCGAGCTTGCCGTGGTAAATCTTGCCCATGCCCTGCACGAAGTAACCATCCTTCATGAAGGCCTGCTGCAAGGTAACAACGTCCGGCTGCGCGAGGCGGAAGTGGGTCTTCAGATCCCACACCTTGCTCGTGTCGGGGCGCATGCCGGTCATCACGCTGGTGCGCGACGGCGAGCAAACCGCCTGCTGGCAGTAAGCGCGATCGAAGACCATGCCGGAGGCAGCGAGCGCATCAATGTTGGGACTCTTGATGTCATCCTTGCCGTAGCAGCCCAACTCGGGCCGCAGATCGTCGACGACGATGAAGAGGACATTGGGCTTAGCTGGCGCAGGATCGGCCGCGTGCAGCGTGCCCGCGGCGCAAAGACCGAGGAGGAGTTGGATAGTTCGTTTCATGGTGTTGATGGTTGGTGGTTGGTGAACGGGATCGCTTGCAGGAAAATCAATCGCCGGAACTTTCGCCCTTTGGCTTGCTTGCCTTGTTGCCATGGCGACCGGTGCCGTCGCCATCGTCGAGGATGCCTCCGGCGGGGTTGAGCTTGTCGAGCGCGGCCTGCAGTTCCTTGCGGGCGGTCTGCGCGGCGGCATCGGTCGTGTCGGCCGGGACCAGCTTCTCTGCGAACGGCGCATCGCTCAGGTCGTACAGTTCGCCCTTCTCATTGAGCTTCCAGCCCGCGCTGCGCACATACCACATGCGAGCAAGCTGCACATAGGCCCAATCGCGCGGCTGGCCGGCCTGACCGAGGATCTGCGGGGCGAAGCTGCGTCCGTCAATCACGACATTCTCGGGAAGCTTGGCACCGGCCAAGGCGGTGAAGGTCGGGAAGAAATCGCTGAAGTCGATGAGGTCGGATGAGGTCTTGCCGGCTGGCGTGATGTCGGGCCAGTTGGCAATGAGGGGTACCAGACTGCCTCCCTCCATCATGCTTCCCTTGGTCCCATTGATCCTGCGGCCGCCGATGGTGAAGCTCGGGACGAGAGACTCCTTGTTCGCTGGGTTTTTCGCATTGGCTGTCCCGTTGTCGCCGACAAAAATAACGAGGGTATTTTTGCGGAGGCCGAGGCGCTCGAGATCGGCGACGACGCGGCCGACGGTTTTATCCATGTAGGCCACGTTGTCGGCGTAGAGTTGCGCGAAGCTGGCATCCTTCTGGCTGTCCGGCGTTGGCAGAATCTCGGTGTGGATACTCGAGAGCGAGTAGTAGACGTAGAACGGCGCAGCGCGGTGCTCGGTGATGAAATCGACGAAGAACTTGTGCATCAGGTCGGGCATGTACTCGTTGTCCTTAAGGGCAACGGTCTCACCGTTGACCGTGTAATCTTTGCCCTTCTTCTGTGTGTTCCAGTAGATGCCGCTGCCTTTGAAGGTGAGGTAGGTGTCGAAGCCGAAGTCGGAAGGCATGAGCGGCAACTGGCCCCACTTGCCAACCGAAGCGGTGGCATAGCCCGCCTCCTTGAGCACTTTGGGCGTCATGATTTCCTGCGCCGGGGTGAAGGCGCCCGTCTTGTCTTGGTTTGTCGCGCCGGTGCGGAAAGCGTAGCGTCCGGTCAGAATCAGGGCACGGGAAGGACCGCAGAGCGGAGCGGCGAAAGTCCGGGTGAAACGCGTACCTTCCGCCGCCAGCTTGTCGATCTCCGGAGTCTTGAATTTGTCGGCCCCGTAGCAGCTGATATTGTCGATACCGAGATCGTCGGCGAGGATGAAGACGATGTTGGGTTTGTCCGTGGCTGGCCGCTCGATGGCGGGCGCGGCGGCGGAGCGGAGCGGGTGGACTGCCATCAGCGTGGCGAGAAGGGTTATGGTGGTTTTCATGCGATGAGATGTTGGCTCGATAGCCTGCTTCAATCTTTGTTCTTTTTCTTCTGCCCTGCCGCGCTGGGATCCTGCGAGATCTTATAGCAGGTCCGGTCATCCTCCACCGGGAATTTCTTGGATGAACGCAGCGCGACAACCCACGGAGGCCCGACTTCGTCCGGGGTGAGCGGCTTGAAGCCGACCATCGCTTTTTCCTCTTTCCAACCACTGGGCATCGATTCGGTCTTGAAGCCCTCCGCGGCCGGCGCAT